>JAFOFM010000182.1 GCA_017387265.1 Peptococcaceae bacterium
CGATATACCGCACCGATGCCGACCGCAATTTCCTGCATGCGCTGTTTTACATAAGCTCGTACTTCCTCATCAAAAGTACGCAGACTGCCTTTTAACAGAGCTGTGTCCGGAATAATATTGGCGGCATTCCCGGCCTGTACCATACCGATGGTCAGAGCAACCTCATCACTCATCGCTACTTCACGAGTCTGGATTTCCTGCAGTGCCAGAATCAGATGAGCCGCTGTTACAATCGGATCCACACCCTGTTCCGGCATAGAGCCGTGACAGCCTTTCCCCTGAATCCGGATTTCAAAAAAATCACAGGCTGACACACTAACCCCCGGCGCCATCACCATAAGAGTACCGGATG
This sequence comes from Peptococcaceae bacterium, assembly GCA_017387265.1. Taxonomy (GTDB): domain Bacteria; phylum Bacillota; class Peptococcia; order Peptococcales; family Peptococcaceae; genus UBA7185. Next base: position 353 of record JAFOFM010000182.1, read on the forward strand.
GAATCGGCACAGCAGTAGTAGTGTGCATCATAACAGCCGCGTCAACCGGCGGATTCTGCAAAATACCAGACTGAATCATATCCTGGGCGCCTTCAAAAATCTCTTCTGCCGGCTGAAACATCAGTTTTACAGTCCCGTCAAGTTCTTCTTCATGAGCTTTCAGAATCCGTGCCGCCCCCAGCAGCATCGCAGTGTGAAAATCATGACCGCAGGCATGAGCCATGCCGTTTTGCGATGCAAATTCCAGTTCGCTCTCTTCCTGAATCGGAAGTGCATCCATATCACCGCGCAGCAAAAATACTCTGCCCGGCTTTTTGCCTCCAGCCATCGCTACAACGCCGGCTTTGCCGCACTCCTGCGGCTCATAGCCCATAGCAGTCAGTTCTGCTTTTACATATTGTACAGTATCCGCAATATCGAACCCGGTACCCGGGTGTGCATGCAGCCAGCGACGGTCTTTCACCAGCTGTTCCTGCATCTGCTGCGCTTCCTGCAAAATCTGTTCTGCGTTCATACTTTCCCTCCTGTTCTCAGTTTCTCCGTCAAATACAAAAACAGATGCCCAAATCCGCGATCTGCTGCATCTGTTTTTCAACATGTCTTATTCCTGATTCAGTGCTTCCAGAGATTTCTGGATTTCATCTTTGCCGTCCTGTACTACATCGTAGTAAATCTGCAGCTGTTTTTCGATTTTTTCCATAATATCGTTGGCATAGTTAAACGCACCCAGTGTAATGTCGTGCGCTGCCTGATTTGCTTCATCCAGCATTTCTTTTACACGGATTTCTGCCAGTCGGTAAATTTCGGTTTCGCATACCAGATCCTGTGCACGCAGATGTGCTTCTTCGATGATGCGTTCGTAATCTTCCTGGGCTTTTTTCTTAATCTGTTCTTCTTCTTTTTTTACCCACTGGGCATCTTTGATATCATCTGGTACGGTAGCGCGAATCTGATCAATCAGCTGATACAGTTCTTCCGGGCTGATGATAATTTTGTCATTCTGCATAAACGCGCGTTTGCTGCCTTCGATGGTGCTTTCCAGCTGGTCTAATAAATTAAAAATACTCACAGTGTTTCCTCCTCGGACTCTTTATATTTCACATAGACGATACGGGTATCGCCATAACTTTTTTCTTTATATATAAAGAATATACTATTTTCCACCGAAAGGGAAGCATTTTTTGCACATTCTAAAAGAATCATTCCATCCGGTGCCAGAAGCTTTCCTGCCGCAATTTTCTGCAGTACGGTTTCGTATAATCCGCTCTGATACGGCGGGTCTACATAAATGACATCAAAAGATTTTCCCTGCCGTCCAAGCGCATCCAGCGACGAAACAGAATCGCCCCGCATAACCTTGCATCGTGTCTGCTGCCCGCAGGCTGCAATGTTTTCCTGAATGACTTTTAACGCATCGGCATCTTTCTCCAGCACAACCGCCTCGGCCGCGCCGCGGCTTAAAGCCTCCAGCGAAATACTGCCGGTACCGCCGAACACATCCAGAAACCGGCATTCGTATAATCTTCCATCAATAGAACTGAACACTGCCTCTTTTACCCGGTCAGCAGTCGGTCTGGTTTTCATGCCCGGTACACTTTTCAGTTTGCGTCCCCGGTTTTGTCCTGCAATAATACGCACTGTCCATCACCTCGCTTTTTATTATAGCACAATTTAGCAGATTGCGCAGAAATTATCGGTCATAATCCTCTTTGTTTTTTCCATACTATCTTTCGTAAGACAAAATCTTATGCTCCACCCTTCCGGAAAACTGCTGCTGTTTTTGCAGAATCATCCCTCCATCTGCTGCAGCGGCAGTTTTTTTATTTTATCTCATATAGATTGCCCGTTTTTATAAAAATCATCAATAAGGAGACTGCGATTATGCAAAACCGTTTTGAACTGTATCAGCAATGGAATCTGCTTCCGGAGCTGGCCGTGGAGGCACACGATCTTTTACGCGGAGAACACGGCGGTGAAATTCCCGGCGTTCAGCTGACAGAAACCGTCGAATCTCACGCCACCGTACATACGGTAACCATTTTGAACAGTCAGGGCAGCCGTATTATGCAAAAACCTGAAGGCACCTATGTAACAATTTTCAGCCGGGAACTGGCCTGCAATCACTATGGAATTTTAGACAGCCTTGTAGATGTCACAGTCCGGCATCTGCGCCAGTTTATCCAGCTTCCGTCGTTAAACGATCCGGTACTGGTAGCCGGTCTTGGCAACTGGAAATCCACCCCCGATTCCCTTGGACCGCGGGTAATCAGTCAGCTGACTGCCACCCGGCATCTTTACGGCAGCGTCCCCGATGAAATTTTAGAAGGGGTTCGCCCGGTTTCTGTAATTGCACCCGGTGTACTCGGCATGACCGGAATAGAATCCGCTGAACTGATTGGCAGCATCGCCCGGCAGATTCGTCCAAAACTGATTATCACCATTGACGCTCTGGCTGCCGGAGATGTCAGCCGTATCGGCAG
>JAFOFM010000183.1 GCA_017387265.1 Peptococcaceae bacterium
GCCGACCTGTTCCGCAGCCAGCAGCGCTGCACCAGCTGAAATACCGCACAGAATCCCCTGGGTTTTCGCCAGCATGCGAGATTCTGCCATCGCCTCATCCCCATCAATCATCAAGACTTCGTCAATCAGACTTAAATCCAAAATAGATGGAATAAAACCGGCACCAATCCCCTGAATTTTATGAGCTCCCTTCGGCCGGCCATTAATTACGGCCGACTGCAGCGGCTCAACACCAATAATCTGAATATCTTTATGATACTCTTTCAACCCCCTCGCAATACCGGTAATTGTACCACCAGTACCAATTGCAGCCACCACAATGTCCACCTTGCCATCTGTATCTGCATAGATTTCCTGTGCCGTTGTCAGATAATGAGCCATAGGGTTTGCTTCATTATCAAACTGTCCGCACATATAGCTGCCCGGAATTTCCCGAAGCATTGCTTCCGCTTTTGCAATAGCACCCGCCATCCCGTCTGCTGCCGGTGTTAAAATAATTTCTGCACCATAAGCTTTCAGCAGACTCTGACGTTCTGCGCTCATATTTTCCGGCATTGTCAGAATCATTTTATACCCTTTTACTGCCGCCATCAGCGCAAGACCAACACCTGTATTGCCACTGGTCGGTTCAATAATTGTCGCACCGGGTGCAATCATTCCTTTTTCTTCTGCATCCAGCAGCATATATGCACCAACGCGATCTTTAATACTTCCGCCTGGATTAAAAGATTCCACTTTTGCAAGCAGTTCCGCTTTTATCTCCGGATTATTCAAATGCAGCCGAACCAGAGGTGTGCGGCCAATTAACTGTCCAATATTATCATAAATCATGATGTTCACCCATCCCGTTCCATCAATCTATCTTTTCCTTCTATCATACTGTCTAGCATATCCATTTCTCTTTACTTATCATACACTACTAAAACAGTATTCTTTCCTTATACTATGCATCATAATATACGCGATTCCAGAGCAGAATGCAAGTACTCCTTTTATTTTTTAACTATTTCCCTAAGATTCTCTTCAATTCACGGCATATTTCTACACGCATCTTAACATTTTCCACAAGATTCTGCCCAGATAACAAAATTTTTCAAACAAAAAGCAACCAGAGTATCGTAGTTATACTCTGGTTGCTTCTTACCATTTCCATTTATATTTTAAACCTTTTCCGCCAGATGATATACATCTGTACGACGATTCTGTACAGATGGATTCCTTCTTCTCACCGTCTCCAGATAATCCAGATCAATCTCCGCAAGAATAACACCTGGTTTATCAGAAGCTCTGGCAATCACAGCCCCCCATGGATCAACAACCATGCTGTTACCATAAGCGACAAATTTTTCTTTTGTACCGGTCTGGTTTGGTGCAATAATATAACAGCCATTTTCAATAGCACGCGTACGCAGAATCGGTTCCCAATGATCCTTCCCGGTAGGCATTGTAAAGTTCGCTGGAAGAAAAATGACTTCTGCACCCTGAAGTGTCATCAGTCGAAACAATTCAGGAAAACGCATATCATAACAGATTGCGAAACCAAGATGTCCCAGTTCAGTTTTTATTGTAGTAATATTCTTTCCTGGTTCTTTTCTATCAGACTCCCGCACACTGCTTCCATCCGGCAGAGTCATGTCAAAATTATGAAGTTTGCTATATCGCGCAACAATCTCACCCTGCGGATTAATCAGCACTGTTGTATTATAAGTGCGTTTTCCTTCCGGATTCACCTCACTAATACTGCCTCCATGAATCCAGATTCCATATTCTCTTGCTTTCTGGACAAACAGGTCTGTCGTTGGCCCCGGAATTGCTTCAGCATATTCCGGTTCTTCACTAAGAGCATTTACCACTTCCGGGAAGGCAACAAGTTTTGCCCCTTTGGCTGCCGCTTCGTCCACATAAGCCGCTATCTGTTTCCAGTTTTGTTCTTTGTCATTCTGGGTATCCATCTGCACCACAGCAACCATATATTTTTTCATGAAACGCCCTCCATTTCATTATTAGTCAATCCAATGCATCGTTTTATCAACCGCTTTCTTCCAGCCAGTGCAATTCTGTTCACGCAAAGAGGCATCCATCTTTGGAACAAACTCCTGCTCTACATGCCATCGCTGTGCGATTTCTTCTTTGCTGTTCCAGTATCCAACTGCAAGCCCTGCCAGATATGCCACACCCAGAGCGGTTGTTTCTGTAATCGCTGGACGCTTTACATCGCAATTAATGATATCTGCCTGGAACTGCATCAGGAAATTATTCCGGCAGGCTCCACCATCGACCTTCAATTCTGTCAGATTCAGACCTGAATCCTCCACCATTGCCTGAAGTACATCGTTTGTCTGGTAGGCAATCGCCTCCAGTGCCGCACGAATCATATGGCTGCGCCCTGTGCCGCGAGTCAGCCCAAACACACTTCCGCGGGCATACATATCCCAATATGGTGCACCCAGTCCTACAAAAGCAGGAACCAGATAAACACCGCCATTATCCTGGAGTTCCAGTGCATATTTTTCACTCTCCGCAGCAGTTTCTATGAGATGCATTTCATCGCGGAGCCACTGAATAACTGCCCCGCCAACAAAAATAGAACCTTCCAGCGCATACTCCACTTCGTCGTTCAGGGTTGCAGCAATGGTCGTAACCAGTCCATTTTTACTTGCAATATACTGTTTCCCAATGTTCATCAGAAGAAAACAGCCTGTCCCGTACGTATTCTTTGCAGACCCACGTTCAAAGCACGCCTGCCCAAAAAGAGCCGCCTGCTGATCGCCAGCAATCCCTGCTACAGGAACCTGCGCGCCCTCGCTCTGTACATAACCATAAATTTCAGAAGAGTTGCGCACTTCAGGAAGCATACTTTTTGGAATACGAAATCTTTCCAACAGTTTTTCATCCCATTTTAAATCCCGAATATTATACAGCATCGTACGAGATGCATTGGTATAATCAGTAACATGCACAGCACCGCCGGTTAATTTCCACACTAGCCAGGTATCAACTGTGCCAAATAACAATTCTCCTCTTTCCGCCCGTTCTCTTGCGCCTGGCACATGGTCCAGAATCCAGCTGATTTTCGTAGCTGAAAAATATGCATCAATAACCAGACCGGTTGTTTCACGAATATAATCAGCCCACCCTTCTTCTTTCAGCTGATCACACAAGTCAGCAGTACGACGGCACTGCCACACAATCGCATTATAAATCGGTTTCCCTGTATCCTTTTCCCAAACAATCGTTGTTTCACGCTGATTCGTGATACCAATCCCGGCTACATCTGCCAGGGTTATCTCCGCTTTAATCAGCGCCTCCTGCAGAACACCATACTGCGTTGCCCAGATTTCCATCGGATCATGTTCTACCCAGCCTGGTTGCGGATAAATCTGTTTAAACTCCTTCTGTCCCACTGCCACGATATTCTGCTCATGGTCGAATACAATGGCACGAGAACTGGTCGTCCCCTGGTCTAATGCTACAATATATTTCATAGATAAACACCTTCTCCTGTAAAAACTCCTTACTTTTATTATACGGGAAAGAAGCTCTAAGGTACAACTATTATTTCCAGTGAAACGTTTCCCGGTAAAACAGAATAAAAAAGACCGTGAAACAATTGTCTCACGGTCTTATAAAGAATTTTCAATTTTAGCCAAACATTACAAATGCAACTGCTACCAGGAATACAGTTATAACAATAACCATCGGTTCGCCAATGGCAGCACGATAGCTTTCAGGATTGTATTTATCCGGAACTTCGCCTGTGCCTTCCATTGCACGAGGTTCCTGACACAGGAACTGCATTGGATTAGCCATCAGTTCGTTAAATGCATCGTAAATCCAACGGAAAAAACCAC
>JAFOFM010000184.1 GCA_017387265.1 Peptococcaceae bacterium
ACAGTCTGCTTTGGCACAGTGTGAAATCGACGGCACACGCCGCGGCGAAACCCTGAGTGTTGCCGAATTTGTAGCACTGAGCAACGCAATCAGCAAATCAATTAATGAAATATAAAACCATACACCTCCAGCAAGAATTTTCTGCGTGTCGAGATTAAAATGAACAGATGGCTGTCTTGTCCAGTGCACAATGAACGTAAGTTCAAATTGTGCTGGATAAGGCAGACAGATGTACATTTTACGAGGGTGGCAGAAATTTACTTGCTGGGGGTGTTTTAGTTTTCATTTTGGTTATTTTGTTTCACGTGAAACATTTATGACAAACATTTATTTATTCATTGCATTATTCGTAAAATAAAGGTTGATTTTCTGGCGTATTCCTGCTAACATTGTAAGGGAATATGTTTACTCATAACTCCGTTACTCAACAGAATGTTGCTGTATTCTGTTTTGAGTAATTTTTTTGTGTGAATAATACCATTTAAAATAATTTGAAGGGGTTGTCATAAGCTATGGCAGGATTAGTATTATTAGGCGCTCAGTGGGGCGACGAAGGGAAAGGTAAAATCACAGACTATTTAGCTGAACAGGCTACTACCATCGTGCGTTATCAGGGCGGTAACAACGCTGGTCACACAGTTGTTGTAGGCGACGAAGAATTCAAACTGCGTCTGATTCCTTCCGGTATTCTGTATCCGGGCAAAACCTGTGTTATCGGTAACGGTGTTGTAGTTGACCCGAAAGTTATGCTGAGCGAAATCGCTTATCTGCAGGAAAAAGGGGTAGACACCAGCCGTCTGCGTGTCAGCGAACGCGCTCATGTTATCATGCCTTACCACATTGCCATCGACACTCTGGAAGAAGCTTCGAAAGGCGATAAAAAAATCGGTACTACCAAAAACGGCATCGGCCCATGCTACATGGACAAATACGCACGTGTTGGTATTCGTATCGTAGACTTAATGGATAAAGAAGTATTTGCAGAACGTCTGAAAACCGTACTGGCTTCCAAAAACGATATCATCGTAAAATTATACGGCGGCGAACCATTTGATTTCGACGAAGTATTCAACCAGTACTGCGAATACGCAGACCAGCTGCGTCAGTATGTGGCTGATACCTCTGTATTAGTTTCCGAAGCACTGCAGGCTGAAGAAAACGTAGTATTTGAAGGTGCACAGGGTACTCTGTTAGACATCGACCACGGTACTTATCCATACGTTACCAGCTCCAACCCAATCGCAAGCTACGCATGCGTTGGCGCAGGTGTTGGTCCAACCAATATCAAAAATGTACTGGGTATCATCAAAGCATACACCACTCGTGTAGGCGAAGGCCCATTCCCAACCGAACTGTTCGACGAAACAGGTGCTACTTTACAGCGTATCGGTCACGAATTCGGTACTGTAACAGGCCGTACACGCCGCTGCGGCTGGATGGATATCGTAATGGTAAATTACGCAATCCGTTTAAGCGGCATCAATGAATTCGCTTTAATGAAACTGGATGTTCTGGATACTCTGGAAACCGTAAAAATCTGCACACACTATGAATGCAACGGTGAAAAAGTAATCCACTTCCCAACCAGTCTGAAAAAACTGGCGGAATGCAAACCGGTTTACGAAGAAATGCCAGGCTGGAACACTGATACCACCGGCTGCACAACCTTCGACGAACTGCCAGAAAACGCAAAACGCTATGTAGAACGCATCGAAGAACTGACTGGCGTTCCTGTAAAAATCGTAGCGGTTGGTCCTCGTCGTGACCAGACCATCATCCGTGGCGGTTTATTTGAATAATGTTTTTTATCCGGCTCTTATCGGGCCGGATTTTTTTATGTTTTTTCGAGTTTTTTTCAAAAATGATGTTTATGTCTTCTAGAAAAGGGGTATAAACATTATAGTGAACTTGTGAAAACATTTTATATACGATTAAATAGAATCGAACCTTAGGAGGAATTTTATTATGGAACAGAAATTTTTTATTTGTGAACGTTGCGGCAACATTGTTGCTATGGTAAAACCAAGTGGTGTCCCAGTTGTATGCTGCGGCCAGCCTATGAAAGAATTAGTACCAGGCACAACTGATGCTGCTGTTGAAAAACACGTACCAGCTTACCGCGTAGAAGGCAATGTTGTGAAAGTAGTTGTTGGTGAAGTAGCTCATCCAATGGCTCCAGAACATTTTATTGAATGGGTATCCCTGCAGACAAAACTGGGCAACCAGAGAAAAGTTCTGGTTCCAGGCGCTGCACCGGAAGTTTCCTTCCTGATTGAAGAAGGCGATGAAGTGGAAGCTGTTTACGCATACTGCAACCTGCACGGTCTGTGGAAAGCATAATACAGAACGATTTCACAGCCCGGGGCTTTTTATAGTCCCGGGCTTTTTTCGAATCATTTACAGGAGGTACGCTATGCATATTTCAAGACGACGTTTTCTTTCGGCACTGGCAGGGACCAGTGCTGTTGCTGCCGCAGCTGCAATGACCGGCTGCAGACCGGTGTCAGACCCTTCTGGTCAGGGCTGGCTGCCGAATCAGTATCGTGACCAGACTGCACTTGCTCCAAGCGTAAAAGGGCGCGTTGCCATTGACCCGGCAGACCCGGCCATTGTACGAGATGACGAAAAATGTATTCTCTGCGGACAGTGCGTAGAAGCCTGTGAAAAAGTACAGAGCGTATTCGGCTATTATGAATTACCGGTATTTGATGACTTTATCTGCGTACACTGCGGTCAGTGTGCACTGTGGTGTCCAACCGGTTCCATTCACGAACGCAATCAGATTGACGAAGTGCTGGCTGCCATTGATGACCCGAACTATGTAGTTGTTGCACAGCCATCTCCTGCAACTCGCGTAGGCCTTGGCGAAGAGTTCGGTATGCCTGCAGGTACCTGGGTACAGGAAAAACTGGCGACTTCTATGAAAGAAGCGGGCTTTGATTACGCTCTGGATATTAACTTCGGAGCCGATTTAACCATTACCGAAGAAGCAGCCGAGCTGGTACATCGTGTTACCACCGGCGGTGTTCTGCCGCAGTTTACATCCTGCTGTCCTGCATGGGTAAAATTTGTGGAATACTATTATCCGGAACTGCTTCCGCATGTGTCCAGTGCCCGCTCGCCTATCAGCATGCACGGACCTGTGATTAAAACCTACTTTGCAGAAAAACGCAACATCGATCCGAAAAAACTGTTAACCGTTACTCTGACTCCATGTGTTGCTAAAAAATTCGAAATTGCCCGCCCCGAATTCCAGAAAGGTGCAGTTGCAAAGTACTATAACGATGAAACGATTAAGGATAACGATATTATTCTGTGCGCACGCGAATACGCCGAAATGCTGCGCCGGTTAAATATCGACTTCCCGAATCTGCCGGATGGCGAATTTGACCCGCTGTGCAGTGAAGGCAGCGGCGGTGCACTGATTTTCGGTAATACCGGCGGGGTTATGGAAGCGGCAGTCCGCACAGCCTATTATTACATCACAGGCAATCAGCCGCCTGCTGATTTATTAAAACTGGAAGCCGTACGCGGTCTGGATGGTATCAAAAAAGCTACCGTTAATATCCCTGGCGTTGGCGATGTAAAAGTTGCCGTTGCTCACGGATTATACAACGCCCGTAAACTTTGCGAAGAAGTGAAAAACGGCACCTGCGATTTTCATTTCATGGAAGTTATGGCCTGCCCTGGCGGCTGTATTTCCGGCGGCGGTCAGCCTCGTACATCGGTGCCGCCTCAGGACTGGGTTCGTCAGGCACGCATTGACACTAACTATGCCAAAGATGCCTCGTATGAGCTGCGTAACAGTCATGACAATCCGGAAATCAAAGATCTGTACAGCAACTTTATCGGTGAGCCGTTAAGCCATCTGGCACATGATCTGCTGCACACTCATTATTATTCCCGCGGCGATAAACTGACCCGCAAGGAAATCAAACCAGAAGATCTGATTTAATACTGGCTTATAAATGAAAAATAAAAGAGCAGATATACAGATTGAGATATCATTATCGAATTCTGTTTGCGCCGAACATCGACGAAGATTGTTTGTATCGTGGAAGACGAAGTCTTACAAAGACAAACAATCAAGGAGATGTCCTGCATCAAACAGTAAGAGTAATGATATTGAAACTGTATATCTGCTCTTTTTTCAGTATTTATTCAAAAACAAAAAGCACTGGATTCTGCCCTTTTTTAGAGCATTTGCCCAGTGCTTTTTTATGTTGTGATTTACTAGATTACCGACAGCAGCTGCATCGTCTGGTCATAGATTTCTTTTACAGCCCGTCCGGCTGCACAGTCACGATCCACAATGGTCTGCCCGCTGTTGATGGCCTGAACCGCCTCTAAATCGAACGGAATCCGGCCCATAAACGGAATATCATTGCGGTAGCAGTAATCTTCAATTTTATTGGTGTTCTCGATATTGGTATCGTATTTATTCACGCATACCACCGGAAGAACGTGAAAGATACCGGCTGTATGAACAATCCGTTCTAAATCGCTGATACCCGATACCGATGGCTCCGCTACGATTAATGCTAAATCCACACCGGAAAGCGAAGCAATTACCGGACAGCCAATCCCTGGAGAACCATCAATGATGGCAAACTCCGCGGTTTTAGCATTGCGGCGCATCCGTTTTTTTACCTGGGTTACCAGCATACCGGAGTTGCCGCTTCCCATTTTCAGCTGCGCTGTGGAGAAAATATTCTCTGCATTCCGGTACAGATTCATTTCACCGGCCAGCAGATCTTTCATGTCGATTGCCTCATGCGGACACACATACTGGCATACCGCACAACCTTCACAGGCAAACTGATTCACAACCAGCCCGCCCGCTTCTTTTTCGATTGCATGAAACTGACAATGCTTCATACAGCTTCCGCACTGCACACACTTCTCCTGATTGATAACCGCTTTTGGCAGACCGAAATAATCCTCTTTTTCCGGCGCTGCATCACACACCGTTACCAGATGAAGATTTGGCGCATCCACATCGCAGTCAGCAAAAGCTTTCGCCTGCGATAATTTTACAAAGGCGCTGGCTACGGTTGTTTTCCCGGTACCGCCCTTCCCGCTTAAAATTAACAGCTGCTTCATTGGCATTGGGAAACCGCCTCCTTCACCTGTTTTAATACATCTTCAAACAATGCTTTGTATTTGTCGTTAACACGGCTTACAATCTCCGAATTGGAGTTTAAATGCCCCAGCTCCTGATCAAACGGGATACGACCTAATACCGGAACCTGATGTTCTAAGCAGTAAGCCTCTGCCGGGTTTTCCCCTTCAAAGCATTTATTCAGCACAACGCCGTACGGCTTGTTAAAAATCTGTACCAGCTCATGCACCATAGCCAGATTGTGTACACCAAACACCGTTGGTTCTGCCACCAGAACACAGTAATCGGCATCAATAATGCTTTCCATTACCACACAGGCACTGCCTGGCGGGCAGTCAATCAGTGTCATATCGTTTGGATTTGCTTTCATATCCTGCAGCATTGCCCGGATAATCGGCACACCGGATTCTTCGCCCATATTCAGCATACCGCTTGTGATAGTTACATCGCCGGAAACACCGCGCATAATTTTTCCAATCGGGCGCTGTGTCTCAACAATCGCTTTATTCGGACAAACCAGCATGCAGCCGCCACATGGATGACACACATCCGGGAAGACCACAGCCTTATTCTGAATCGATGCGATTGCATTAAATTTGCA
>JAFOFM010000185.1 GCA_017387265.1 Peptococcaceae bacterium
ACTACACCAGTTAGTTCACGCAATCCTTCCGGCACCGGATTCTGCCATAAAAACGGGCGATACTGCTGCCATGCAAACAGACACTCTCCCGGCTGTGAATCATTCACATAGACAGCCGTAAAACGGTATCTTCCCTCCACCTGCAGCATCTGATGATCAACGGTACATGCCTGTACCTCTGCCGTAACCGCTGTCGTCAGCACACTGCTGCAGGCAGGCCAGGTTTCCGGAAGTTCCAGCCTTTCTATCATTGCAAACTGTCCTGCAATCACCTGCGTAGACTGCAGCTGTAATGCGCGGGGAAGCTGTATAACCAGTTCCAGAAGCAGATGCTGACCGGCTGCCTTCCCCCGGCTGTATAACAGACAGGCTTCTCCTGTAAAAGGAACCGGCTCCGCAATTGTTCCCTGTAACCATAATTCCACCGAATAAATGAAAGACTCACCTTTAGAATCCCGATACAGCACTTCCAGCTGCACACTTCCTGCCAGCTCATCCTGACATTCCGGTTCTGATACACCCTTCCAGGATTTCAGTTGAATGCCTTCCACCAGTCCATCTGCTGGTGATGGCAGACACAGCATCGCTTTGCATAGAAACGTACATGCCCGCTGGTCCGTTAAAAGGGCAACATCATTCCATTCGCAGGCCAGATTTTCACTCTGCACCTTGCAACACCTCCATAGTCCATTTCTTTATGTATATGGAGGCTGCATCCTGTTTATGCCTGGAACTCCGATAACAGTAAACCGTATACCAGACCTTTATCGCTGATGATAACTTCATTTACACCCAGAAGTTCCATGGTTTTCTGCAGAATCAGTACCCCATACGGCATAATATCTGCGCGCTGCGGCTTCATGCCGGGAATCAGCTCCCGTTCCTGCTGCGTCATCCGGAGCAGTTTTTCACACCACTCATCCACCCGTTCTTTTGTCAGTTTCTGACCATGAATTTTTTTTCCGTCATATCTGACAAGTCCGAGTTCCATAGCCATCAGGCAGGTATTGGTACCGCCAACTGCAATTAACGCACAATCTTCCGGCAATGCTTCTGTTTTCAGCTGCGACAGAGTCTCTTCCAGCTGCGGCCGCAGTTCCGGATGTTCCAGAAGCCGTACCGCACCCATATTAACACTGGCACCATGTACACCGCCTTCTACCGGATATACCAGTTCGGTACTCCCGCCGCCGATATCCAGCACAGCCAGCGGCCGGTCCAAGTGAGCGAAATCTCCGCTGGCCCCCAGATAACTGAGTTCTGCCTCTACCTGCCCAGGCAGAACTTCCATAAACACGCCGGCTGCTTTGCTGACTTCCTGCAGCACTTCTACCTGATTCGCCGCATCGCGCACAGCACTGGTAGCCGTGATACGAAAATCATAGGCGTTCATCAGACGAGCGGTTTCCATAAAATGTTTTACTGTTTCAATATTGCGTTTCAGCGGTTCCGGCTGGATAATACGTTCTGTTCCCATGCCCTCGCCCAGACGAGTTTCTGCCACCTGGGTATATACAATCTGTACTGCACCGTTTCCCTGTTCACCAATTGCCAGTCGGGTACTGTTGGTACCCATATCAATCACTGCTTTTCGCATAAAAATTCCTCCTTAGCTGTTTTTATAAATTTTTGCCGGTTTATAAAAAAAACGGTGTACGAATACGCACACCGCCGGTATATTAATATCTATTGCCGCTTTTCCGTTTGTTATTCATATTTTTGTTCAGAGAAGCCAGCTTTTCATCGCTATCTTTCATAAAACGGGCCAGACGGTCTTCAAAGGAAACAGTTGGCTGTTTTGGGCGTTCTTTTGCCTGGCGGATGGATAACCCGATTTTCCCGCTGTCATCTACATTGATAACTTTTACCTTTACAGCATCTTTAACCTTTAAAAATTCGTTTACGTCGTTTACATAAGTGTCTGCGACCTCAGAGATATGAACCAGACCGGTTTCACCTGTGCTAAGTTCAATGAATGCTCCAAATTTTGTAATACCTGTTACGGTTCCCTCTAAAATTTGCCCTTTACTGATGGACATGCGAACAAACTGCCTCCCTAATTATATTTATGTCTTTCTGACATACTCTAAAACATCCTGCTTTATTGTGCCTGACCGGAATCCACGTGACGAATCAGAACTTCACCGTCTCTTACCAGACCCAGTTTTTCACGGGCAATCTTTTCAACGGCATCTTCACTGCTCATATATTCCAGTTCCGCCTGCAGCTCCGTCTGCTGGGTATATGCTGCATCCAGCTCCTGTGACAGCTGACTCTGCTGCATTTTCAGATCCACAATACTGGTAGTACCATAAATCAGATGGCAAACAACATACACTGCCACCAGTGCAATTACAAATTTTCTGGTATTCAGTTTTAAACCTTTTTTCTTTGCCATACAATCACCACCGCATGTTTTGACATCCTATATTATATAATAAATTTTTTTCAAAAGCTATATTAACTTAAAAATTTATTTTCATTTTCTATAATATTTTCTTCCGCAATGGCGAATTCCTGCTTTTCTTTCCAGAATTTACGTACTCTATTTATCCATGGCATAAACAGCGTTTCAAAAAGTATACGCCATGGCCATGATAAAATCCGCCAGAACCGATGCCAGATAAACAGACTCCCTTTTGCCAGCAGTCTGCAGCAGCGTTCCAGTTTCTTTCTGAAAAACAGCTGATACACTGTTATACCGCCAGCCAGACCCAGAACAACATAATTGCGCACCAGTCCTCCGCTCACCTGTAACAGGATCAGCCAGAGGCTGACTGCCCAGAACACACAAAACAGAAAATCACCGGCTGTCCGTTTCCGGTAACTCCAGCGTCCCATTTTGAAAAAGCTCTGTTTCTGATGACTGCTGAACATCATCAGCCAGCCCCATAGAACCATCTGTATCATCTGCCATAACTGCTGACTCACTGAAAATTCCGTCATGAAAACATCCGGGCCATCAGCCCGCCCGTCTTTTTCTTTTTCACACGCTTCTGTCTCTCATCCAGATATCGAAAACTGCTGATGATACCATCTACCTGCAGGTTGCCATCCTCCACATCCAGACTGGTCATATTCAGATGCGCTCCTTTTATCTCCAGCCGTCCCAGCTCCGTTTCCAGTACAATAACTTCATCATCGAATTCCGCCACATTCTGAACACTATTTAAACGAAGCAGCTGACGGTTTATCAGTTCCAGAGTTGGCAGCTGTTTTTCCTGTTCCTGCTTTTCCTGTTCCTGCATAGAAATCATCTTCCTTTCTATGGAATGATATATTCTATGCTTTGCAGCCTCTGATTATGCCAGAACATAAAAATACCGTCAGCGGTTCAGGCTGACGGTACGATTTTCTTTATTATATGACATTATACGGCGCTTCTGTTCTGCAGCTATGCGGACGTTTATGATTCCGATGCTGCCAGGAGCTTCGCCATATCCGGAAACAGATCGGCCAGCGTGGATGTCATTGGTTCTGCCGGTTTGAAAGCTTCAATCACCGGTCCCATAATACGCTGAAATTCTGTTTCGTTTTTTGAAAGTGCAAAAATTTTGGCTGTGTTACGCGCATCCCACAATGCATCGTGGGCATCGCCGTCAAAATCAGCCTGAATGGCGTTAATGGCATGTTTCAGACTTACACGCTGCGAAATCCCCAGCATATCACCAAACATGCGCTGAAAATCCACCCAGTTGTCACAAAGCCGATGCAGTTCTTTACATTCCAGCTCTTTCAGGCTTAATTCCCGCTTCAGCTGCCGCAAATCGGCATCGCTCCATGCATAAATCGTCAGCGCCTCATCACCGCACCAACGGACAAACTGCTGTAGAGCAGGCCATAAAACCGGTGCCTCCGCGACGGTTTCGGTAGTGATTCCTGTTACCTTGGTACAGACTTTCTCAATTTTGTCGTTAAACTCCGGTTTTACATAAGATTTAAAGCAGTCAATTTCCTGACAGCTGTCATCCAGCATCACCGCTCCGATTTCTACAATTTCCATTTTACTGAAGCCGCGTTCTTCTACATATTCTGCTGCAATGTGGTTCATCTCAAAATCTACGAATATATGACGCATAACCGGCTCCTATTTCCCTGCTTTTCTTAAAAGACCCATCGGTGTACATTCGGTACCCTGGCCCAGCGGATTATCGCGCAGCGCCTCTTCCAGAACCGAAATCATTTTCTTTTTGCCGCTAAAGCCAAGAATCTCAATACTTAAATCGTTCGCATCGATAATGGCAACATCATAGCCGATTGCCTGGGAAATTTCTTTTGCACTTTTTTCCGGATCTTCCGGCCCTAATGTTACACAGCGATCCAGAGGCGGTAATGCACCCGGGCTTGGACCATCAATGGCACGCACTTTTTCACCGGCAATCGCATAGAAAATCCCTCTCTTTTTAAACAGCTTGCCAACAGCAGAGCAGGCCGCTGCAAACAGAATCCGGGCAGTGCCAGCCTGCTGCAGAGTAATTTCCATTGTTTCCGGCATAGTACGCCCTAAGCCGTGCGGAGAACGATACACGAATTTTACTAACAGCCGTGCCAGTGGGCGAGGATGAATTTCATCAATCGGAATCGCACGGTTCTGTGTGCAGGCTACCGCCTTCTCCGACATAAACAGAATATCCCCTTTTTTCATATGCGGTACGGCATAGGTTTTTACCACATTTACAATATCATCGTCTCTGGTGATAACATGAGTACGAATAGCGTGCCGTTCATATAAAACCCCGCCTGCTTCGCGCACCAGTTCCTTACCTTCATTGATTTTTACATTATCCATGCTGCTTCCACTCCTATATTTCAGACTCACGTTTTCCATATCTGATTTCTACTTTATTTTATCTGACTGCATACCCTACCGGCGCAGTTTTCGTTTTACAACACGAAGCACCATGCGTGCCTCTTCCATTTTCATAACAATTGCCATGATGGCATATACCAGAACACCAGCTATAATTCCGACTGCCACCTGCATTACCTGCATAAGTTTGCCGGATACATCCAGAAGCTGTTCCAGCCCCGCAGCAGTATAATATACAATCACTGCCATCACAACCGAAGCGATTACCGATTGCAGCGCCGACTTCGCCAGAGCCTGTCCGCCAAACGGACCGATTTTCCGGCGCAGGAAAAATCCAAGAACCGCCATACTTAACAGCCCTGTCAGCGAATATGCCAGTGCCAGCCCCCGATATTCCAATGGGCCTACCAGCGCAATGCTGAGTACAATATTAAACAGCAATACAAATACATTGATCAGTACCGGGGATTTGGTATCCTGCACCGCATAAAAACCGCGGTTTAAAATCTGCTGAGAACCGTAACCTACAATCCCGATACAGTAAAATACTAAAATAACCGAAACCATTTCAATCTGTTCCGATGTAACAGCCCCCTGCTGATACATGGCACGCACCACCGGATGACTTAATGCCATAAGTCCTGCCGATGCCGGCAGTGTAATAAAAATAATCGTGCGCAGCCCCATCGTCAGGTTCTTTTTATACTCTTCCATTTCACCGCGAGCCACATGGCTGGTCATGGTTGGAAATACCGACAGCCCGATAGCCGCCGCAAAAATACCAACCGGCAGCATCATGATACGCTGCGCCTGTTTTAATGCATATACGACGCCTTCTCCCAGAGTCGAAGCCAGATACTGGCTTACCAGAAGATTGATTTCGTTCATCGATAAACCCAGCACCACCGGCATAAACAGCAGGAAAAACTGCTTAACGCCCGGGTGATGCAGATTAATTGTAAAACGGTAAGAAAACCGGTACTGGCGCATGGAACGAATCTGTAACAGCAGATTCAGTGCCGCACCGACAACCACACCAATGGTAAATGCCATAATTCCAATATGCTGTGCCAGCAGAAGCCCGATTACAATAATCGCGATATTATAGACAACCGCACCAAGTGCCGGTACGGTGAATTCTTTATAGCACTGCAGAATCCCCTGAGAAATACCTGCCAGACACATAAAAAAGCTTTGTGCAAACATAATGCGTGTCAGAAGGATGGTCAGTGCCGTTGCCTGTTCTGCCTCCGCATGCTGGAAGTTGGTCAGAAGTTCTACTAACTGCGGTGTAAACACCATACCAATCGCAATCAGCACCATAGACGCTACCGCCACGATATTTAAAATGGTGCTGGCCATCTCATAGCCGTCATCTTCTTTATTCGTTGCCAGATAACTGCTGAACACCGGAATAAAAGCGGAACTTAAGCCGCCGCCAACCAGCGCAAAATAAATCAGGTCAGGAATAGTGAACGCTGCCGCATAGGCATCCGCCTGCCAGCTGATGCCAAACGTACTGCTGACAGAAATATCCCGTACAAAACCCAGAATCCTGGATATGGTCATCATAATGGTCAGCATCCCTGCTGCATACAGCACACTGCTGTGTTTCTTTTTAGAAACTGCTGCCGGGTTCTGTGCCTGCCCATTCTCCTGTGTTTTTTTATGTGATTTTGGCCCGTGTTTTGGCTGATACATACTCCGTCTACCTGATCTTTCCTCAAAGATTTTTACATCAACTATTTTATCTTATTAGAAAATATTTGTATAGACAAATCTTCTGTATTTTTATCATGTTTTTTCGGCCTGTTCCATCTTCGCCGTTATGACAGTATACTCCAGAGTATTGCCGTAAGAAAGAATAAATATCCTGTTCCGCAGCAAATCAATGCGCGTATCGATACACACTTTCTCTTTCGGATTGCCCCGTACAGCCCCCCGACCGTACACAGCAGGATTCCGCTGCTAAGGCAGGCTGCCAGATTGAACCTCCATTCACTCAAAAGAATTCCCATTGCCGGAATCATCGTGCTCTGAAACACCATAGCTCCTGTAATATTGCCAAGTGCCAGCCTGTCTTTTCCGTGTGCCACCCAGATAACGCTATTGAATTTTTCCGGCAGTTCGGTTGCCAGCGGCGCAATAATCATGGAAAGAACCAGGGGATGAATGCCATATAGATGGGCGGCATATTCTATGCCGTTTACAAAATAACGGGCACCGCCTGCAATGGCTCCCAGACCCAGTACAAGCTGCAGAATTATCAGAAAAAAAGAAGGCCTTGACTGTCGGCTGAAATAAAGCGGATGCAGCCCTTCACCGGAAAGTGCCTGACCAGTATGTAAAGCCGTCCAGCCATAAAACAGGTAGCCCAGAAACAGTATAATTACAGCCACAGGACGGCACCATTGCGGCAAAAACGCAGCACTAAGGGCAATCAGATACATAATCATAAAATATCGTAAATCTATGCATATTCTTTCTGCTTCCACCTGCATATTTTTTTGTCCGCTGCATCGCCCTTTTAACAGCCATGCCGCAAAACCGGTCACAAACATAGCCAGTGTGCCCAGCATAAACGGGGCACCAAGAATAGCGCCGATACCAATATGCATGGATTCCGGATTTCCTGTCAGAAATGCCACCAGAGGCACAATGGATTCCGGCAGCGCTGTGCCGACGGCCGCCAGCAGATTTCCCACCGTTCCTTCCGACAGCCCCAGCCGAAAGCCCAGCCATTCGATTGCATTGGTAAACAGTTCAGCCCCTATCAGAATGATTAATAATCCTGCCAGCAGCTGTATTGCCATATTTCATCCCCCCGTAGTCAGATATTCTCCTTCGACTACTATATGAGAACGAAACATGGTTAATGAATTTTTTCCCGTGTCTTTCGTGCTTCGTCACGGGTTATTAAATAGACCTGTCCATTTTGCGACAGGCTGGCATAAAAAACATCTTTTGCACAGCTTATCTTTTTTCGCCGCAGCTGTTCTGTGAGCCATACTTCTGTGATGCCGTGCTCTTTCATGCCGCGCCAGTTCACTTCGCCGTCATCTATCAGTGTCAGCGGCATTCCGCAGAACTGAATATGATTTTCCAGCTTCAGGTCGCTGCGTGTTGCCGGACAGTGCCCCTGTTTCAGAAGAACAGTAAGTTCCCCGGAGGTTTCCAGCACAGCATATTCAATCATCGCAATATCAAATACATCTTTCTGCCGCAGCTGACTCAGCAGATCATCAATATTGTATCTTGCCTTTCGCATTTCCTGCATTTGCATCTGCCCGCCGGCAATCAGCACATTAGGCCTGCCATAAAGCAGCCGGCGAAACCGGTTGCTTTTCAAACAGATCAGCGAAACAATCACCTGCAGAACTGTAATAATCAGCATAGGAAGTATGGTTTCCTCCAGGGTTAGCCTGTGATCAGTGATTGGCAGTGTTGCCAGTTCTGCCACAACGATTGCCACCACAAAATCCAGATTGGAAAGCTGCCCGATTTCCCGTTTTCCCATAATACGAATCGAAATCAGAAGCAGAATGTACACCAGCAGTACTCGAAGACTAATATCCAGCATACCTGTCCCTCCTGATAGACAAATCCTCTGAAATACGATATAATTATCAGCAATGTAATCTGTTAATAGATTGTAAAACCACAGGAGGTTTCCCATGTTTACAACACTTGAGCTAGTTGCTTATGCGCTGATTTTTCTTTCCATTCCGTTTAAAGGCATTGCTTTAATGAATCTGAATAACAAAACCCGTGATTTCGCTATCAGCAAAAAGAAATATATGCAGTGGAACATCATTTCCTACCTGCTGCTGATTCCCGGCATTGTGTTATTCGTAATGGAAGTTCTTTTAAAATAATTGCTGTTAGTATAACGCAGACACAGATACAATATGTAAAAAGAGCATCAAAAAAGCATTAAATAAAAAAGAAGCATCGATTCCGCAAGGAGTCGATGCTTCTTTTGCTGTCGTTATTTTTATTCATACATTTACAGAATCCGCTGATTATTGATTGTCAGCCGGAACTGCAGGTTCAGTTTTTCGGCCGCTTTCCGACATAACAGCATACGCTGCATAAAAATTTCAAAATAGTCCATCACAGCACAGACCTCGGTATCAATCAGCAGCTGCAGTTCAATATAGCTGTCCTTCTCTACATGCAGTTCAGATTTTTTTACCGAATAATTTACGCGGTCATGAATGTCAAAGGTTGCAAAATCTTTGTTTCGCACGCGGCTGCAGCGTACATCAGCTTTATCGGCCAGAATAATCGCTGCAGAAATCGGATTAACCGGAAAAGCGGTACCCTCATCATGATTCCCGATTGCCGTAATAATGGCCGCAATATCTTCCGGATCCGCCTGCATTTCCTTCAGCAGCTGAAAAGCCATCAGAGCACTGTTCTGTGCATGATCCTGCCGGTTAATAATATTTCCCATATCGTGCAGATAAGCGGCGATACGAGCCAGCTCAGCATCCCGCTCCGAATATCCCAGCTTCAGAAGTATATCCTGCGCCCAGTTGGCAACACGACCTACATGTGCAAAACTATGTTCCGTATACCCCATCGCTCGCATAGACTCATCGGCCTGACGAATATACAGCTGGATTTCTTTATTATTATAAATATCTTCAAAGGTAATTTTCATTGCAATCTCATCCCTTTATCAGCTTTGCTATACGCCTGGAACTAAAAACAAGGCTCTGTATCAAAACAATTCTGCGTTCACAGGCTAACTTCCTGCACTGATACCTGTATTCTTTTATTCTATCTCTATATTCTGTCCCGGTTCGGTCTATCGAATTACCGATTTGTAAGAACCGCCGTCCAGATAATGGTCGCGTTTAGCCTGCTGCTTCACCATATGAAGCGAAATCCAGAACATAACCGCAATAAATACAATAAAGACCAGCGTAAACCAGCTATTTTCCATCGACGCAATAAAATCGTAGCTGCCATGCAGCAGTACCGGAAAAATAACCGCCAGTTTGCAATACCGGTTAGCTTTTTCATCGTTGCCGTACAGGTCAAATTTTTTCGCCAGACCATACCATACACCCATAAACACACCAAAACAGGCATGACCCGGAATCGCTGTCACGGCACGCAAAATTGCCACCTGCATTCCGTACATACCCACATAGCTGATGTTCTCCCAGAGTGCAAACCCCAGGGAAACAAACACCGCATATACAACACCGTCAAAGCGGCAGTTAAACGCTGGGGAATTCCAGGTGCGTTTTTTTAGCAAAAGATACTTGAAACCTTCTTCCGACAAGGCCACCACAAAAAAGTAAAAGAAAAAATTATAAAGAATACTGCCTTCCCAGAACACGCTGCTTACAAGCAGATAGCCGACACTTTCCGCCATCATCGCCAGAAACGTAGCGATAATACCGGATATCGCCAGCGAAATTAAAAGTCCTGCCGGTTCTTTTTCCACCCGGTCAGCCTGATAAATACAATATAAAAGATATAGCGCCGGAAGAACAGCCGCCGCTGTCAGAACAGGATTGGTCATGATACACTACCTTCTCTCTGCAGATTTCATCTGCAAATCTATATACAGATTTTCTGTATTTCCGTTTTAAATCGATTGATTTTTTTCATATTACACGCTTTCCATAATTTTGTCCAGAACTTTGCCTCATAATCGCACAGGAATTGTCATGCAGACCGTTTTCTTTTATAATATTTTCTTTTATAATAACAGTAGCGATTGACCTGAAAGGAGGCCATGTTATGTACAGCTATAAAAAACTGGAAACCATTATTCAGCAATGCAGCCGGTGCCCATTGAGTCAGAGCCGCAATCAGCCGGTTATGGGGCGAGGAAACATGAAACCGGGGATTATGCTGGTAGCAGAGGCCCCCGGTGCCCAGGAGGATTTACAGGGAGTGCCTTTCGTCGGTCCTGCCGGACGGGTTCTGGATATTCTGCTGGCCTCTGCCGGCCTGACACGTCAGGATGTCTATATCACCAATATTATCAAGTGCCGCCCTCCCGGAAATCGTGATCCTAAACCAGAGGAACAGAACGCCTGTCTGCCGTTTCTGCGTGCCGAAACCACGCTTTTAAAACCGCCGGTTATTGTATGCCTTGGCCGCATCGCCGCCCAGAAACTGATTGACCCGAACTTTAAAATCACAAAACAGCACGGCACCTGGGTACAGCGCAAAGGCTACTGGATGACAGCCGTATACCATCCGTCCGCCATTCTGCGGGATCCTTCCCGACTGGAAGAAACCAAAAAAGACTTTCAGAGTATTATCCAGAAACTCAAAGAAATTGAGGAAAGCAAATTCCCATTATAAAAATCAGCCCGTAAACAGCCATACCCCTGCTGCTGCATGCAAAACAAAAGCAAATACTTTTTTATACAAGAAAACACCTGTCTTATCTGTGAAGTCCCGCGTGAAACGAGACACATTTTCAGATTATTCCTGCCGTGACAGACAAGGTCTGGCAAAGGGGAATCATCTGAAAATAGTGTCCGGCTTCAGCTGGACAAACAGATATACAGGTGTTTTCTTGTATATATCGTCATATTGTTTTATTGCTGCAAATTATTTTCCTGCGTTTTCCCGTTTCTTTTTCAGAAACTCCATACGCTGTAAAGCGTCCCGGTCATCCGGTGCATATTCCAGAGCCTTGTTTAAATCCGCCTCTGCCTCATCAAACCGGTTTAAAACAGTATACAGACTGCCTCTGCCCTTGTACGCATACGTGTAATACGGGTCAAGTTCCAGAGATTTATTAAAGCTTTCCAGACTTAACTCCCACTCTTCCAGCTTATAATACAAATTGCCCTTGTCTTTATATACAATCGCTGCCGAATACGGTGACAGTTCCAGAACCCGATTCAGCCCCTCCAGAGCCGATTCAAACTCTTCCATGTCCATTTCAATCAGAGCCTTATCCCAGATTGCCAGCGCATAATCCGGATTAACAGCCAGTGCAGAATTATAATCTTCCAGCGCCGCATCCACATCGCCCATATTCAGAAACAGCAGCGCACGATTATAAAAATAGCCTTCGTCATTCGGTTTTAATTCGATGGCTTTATCGTAATCCTCCAATGCTTTTCCGTACTCTTTTAGACTGTGATTATAGATATTTGCCCGGTAAAAATATGCCTGCGGCTGATTGTTATCCAGTGCAATCGCCTGAGCAAACCACTCCAGGGCTTCTTCAAACCGTTCATAGTTTTTTGCCTCCACACCTTTTTTCAGTGCTTCCTGATAATCCATACCAACCATCCTTTCACAGCATCAACCAAAGATTTTTTTGTTCAGTTCCAGACCGGTCGGTGTTACGGCCAGACCGCCTTTCGCAGTTTCTCTTAAGCTTTCCGGCAGACTTCTGCCTACCGCACCCATCGCGGTAATTACTTCATCGACCGGAATCACACTGTTAATACCGGCTAGCGCCATATCGGCCATCACCATGGCCAGCGATGCCCCCAGAGCATTTCGTTTCGCACATGGTACTTCCACCAGGCCAGCTACCGGATCGCATACCAGACCCATAACATTTTTCAGCACCATCGCACAGGCTTCCCCAGCCTGTTACGGTGTGCCGCCAAGCAATTCTACAGCCGCAGCCGCAGCCATAGCCGATGCAGCCCCGCATTCGGCCTGGCATCCGCCTACCGCACCGGAAACTGAGGCACGATGAGCAATTACCATACCAATACCGGCACAGGTCATTAGCGCTGTTGCAATCTGTTCATCACTCAGATTATCCATTTCCTGCAGTTTTTTCAGAACACCCGGCACAATGCCGCAGGAACCGGCGGTTGGACAGGCAACAATGCGCCCCATAGTGGCATTTACTTCTGCTACTGCCAGCGCATAGCTTACCGCTTCCATCACATGATTCCCGCATAACAGCGGCTTTTCCCCCTGGCAGTAATCATACAGTCTGCGTCCTTCCCCGCCAATTAACCCGCCTTTGGATTTTTGCGGATTTGTAATCCCTGTATGAATCGACTCCTTCATAACCTGCCAGTTATATTTCATCTGGTCTAAAACGGCCTCTTCCGAAATCTGTTTCAGCGCAGCTTCCTCTTTTATCATAGCCTGCCCGATTGTGCTGTTATTTTCATGGGCAAGCTGAATTAATGTCTCTACTGATCCGATTACCATGTACGAACCTCCTGTCATCCTGCTTCTCTTCCGTTACGAATCTTCCTCATGAATCTACGAATCCTTAGAATGGCTTGATAAATTTAATATCCAGCACCTGACGCATAACGATAATCTCTTTCAATGCATCCTCCGGCACTTCCTGGTCTGTTTCAATCACCATATACGCTACTGTATTTTTTTCCTGCCGGAACACTTTCATCGCCGCAATGTTTACATGATAATCTACCAGCACACCGGTAATTTTATGAATAACACCAGGCTGATCCAGATGGGTATCAATTAAAGTCGGATAAATCCCCTCAATTTCTACCGGAAATCCGTCCAGTTCCGTAATCAGCACCTTGCCGCCGCCAACAGAACAGCCTGTTATCTCTTTTTTGCTGCCGTCGGTTAAGATCATTACAAATCGTGCTGTATTGGCATGATAGCCGTCTCCTAAATCCGTAGCAATAAACCGATATTCCAGACCAGCTTCCTCTGCAAGCCGATAGGAGTCACGAATCTGCACATCATCGGTTTCCATGCCAAGAAGACCGCCTAACAGCGCCAGATCGGTTCCGTGGCCTTTATAGGTCTGGGCAAAAGATCCGTGCAGATAGATTTCTACCGATTTCGGCAGTTCTTTGGCAATGGCTCTTGCAAAGCGACCCAGGCGCACCGCACCGGCCGTATGAGAGCTGGATGGACCGACCATCACCGGCCCGATAATATCAAAACAACTGTATTCACTCATGTAATACCCTCCTGTCCTTCACAGCGGAACACGTTTTCTTTCTGTCTGTATTTTACTATTTTCTTCCCTATCGTGTAAATAGGATATGTAGAAAAGCCCGCTGCCTTCGTATAGAGATTCCTGATGCCAGCCAATAAAACATAGTTGCATAACATAAACAACTGGCTTATACTGTAGAAATAATTTAGAAAATACTTTTAAAACCTGATTCTACTATCTGGAGGTGTGCCATCTGACAGAATTTATCGTCCTGTTTCTGTTTACGGCTTCGCTGTTTTTCTGTATCGGCACCGGAACTTCTATTCTGGCAGCGCTTATATTCGGTTTTCTGCTGTTTTTCGGCTACGGACTCTTCCGGCATCACAGCGCGGAAGATATGCTGCATATGGCCTTTTCCGGTATTCGAACAGTAAAAAGCATTCTGATTACCTTTATTCTGATCGGCATGATTACTGCCATCTGGAGAGCATGCGGCACGATTCCCTGTATTGTTTATCACGCAACCGGATTTTGCAGCCCGTCAGCTATGGTTTTAGCCACCTTTCTGCTCTGCTGTCTGATTTCCGCCCTGACCGGCACGGCATTCGGAACGGCAGCCACCATCGGGGTAATCTGTGTCACTATCACCGAAAGCATGGGCATTCCCATTTTCTATACAGGCGGTGCGGTACTGGCCGGTTCATATTTTGGCGATCGCTGTTCACCGATGTCGACCAGTGCCCTGCTGGTCAGCACATTAACGGCTACCAGCCTGTTTCAGAATCTGATTCTCATGATAAAAACCGCACTGGTGCCGTTTA
>JAFOFM010000186.1 GCA_017387265.1 Peptococcaceae bacterium
AGAGCACGCTCTAACGGAAATGGTTCAGCAGTGCCAGGGTTTAATACAACGCCTTTAAAACCTGCATTTACACTTGCAAGCAGTACTGCCATTTCCAGAGTAATCGGCTGCATATCTGCCTCTTCCGGCCAGGATTTTGCAATCTCCGCATCGGTGAACAGCGGAACCCAGTCATTACCCTCTTCATCATTCATTAAAGGCATGTCCAGACGGCCGTCACGCACAATCACCGGCACCAGCACCGCGCCATTGTTCATCATGCACCAGCTGATTTCAATCATCAGAGAACCAAAGGTATCTTCGCCCTGATTTTCATAAAACTTGTGCAGCAGATTTGTAATTTCATGGGCAGCGGTGTAGTCTGCATATTTTTCAGGCAGCAGCAGATCTTTTAATTCGCCTTTCTGGATACGTAAAAGTTTTGCTTCGATACCGTGTGGATTCATTTCTGCCAGCTGTTTCATGGTTTCTTCCAGACGACGGTTGATTTCCTCTTTCCCTACTTCCGCTTCCAGTGCTTTTAACATCTCAGCCATTTCCGCCATGGCATCGTTTGCAGTCATATTTTCACCCATAATATCATCTAAATTCATTTCTGCTTCGTTCAGTTCCTGATTGCTCATTTGTTTGTGCCCCTTTCATTTCTGTAAAAACTGCTGACCACTCAAAAGCAGTCAGCAGCATAAAATTCTATTACATATTATTTACTGTCTTTTAACGATACAGTCTGGTTAAATACCAGATGTTCCGGTGTAGAATAACGACTGTCTACACAGAAATAACCGGTACGCAGGAACTGGAATTTGTCGCCTGCTTTTGCTTCTTTCATATCCGGTGTGGTTTTGCAGCCTTTCAGAACAACTAAAGATTCTGGATTCAGATATTCCATAAAGTCGCCTTCGCCCTGTTCCGGCAGCAGTAAGAAGTCAAGCATATGCACTTCCGCATCAACTGCAGTGGAAGCTTCTACCCAGTGCAGAGTCCCTTTTACTTTACGGTTTGCATTTTCCATACCGCTTCTGGTAGTTGGGTCGTAGCTGCATTTCAGCTCAATGATATTGCCATCTGCATCTTTTACCACTTCATCGCACTGGATGATGTAGGCATGTTTCAGACGAACTTCTTTGCCCGGTTTCAGACGGAAGAATTTATTATTTGCTTCTTCTTTGAAGTCTTCCCGTTCAATATAGATTTCACGGCTGAAAGGAATCTGATAGCTGCCCAGTTCAGGCTGGTTTGGATTAATTTCAGCATCTAACCATTCCACTTGACCTTCCGGATAATTGGTAATGGTAATTTTTAATGGATCCAGTACTACCATAGCACGGCGTGCATTCTGGTTTAAATCTTCACGCAGGCAGTACTCCAGCATTGCAAATTCTACGCGGCTGTTGGATTTGGAAACCCCGATCATGTCGCAGAAATTGCGGATAGCCTCAGGTGTATACCCTCTGCGGCGCATACCGGAAATGGTAGGCATACGAGGGTCATCCCAGCCGTCTACAATACCTTCATCTACCAGTTTTTTCAGTTTGCGTTTGCTGGTGATGGTATTGTTTAACTCTAAGCGCGCAAATTCATACTGATGTGGACGAGACGGGAATTTTGCAAATTCCATCAGGTTGTCCAGCACCCAGTCATATAATGGTCGATGATCTTCAAATTCCAGTGTACATACAGAATGAGAAATGCCTTCAATCGCGTCAGAGATTGGATGCGCAAAGTCATACATTGGATAGATGCACCATTCATCCCCTGTACGGTGGTGATGTGCTTTGGCGATACGATAGATGATTGGATCACGCATGTTAATATTTGGCGATGCCATATCGATTTTTGCACGCAGTACTTTTGCACCGTCTGCAAATTCGCCGTTTTTCATAGCTTCGAATAAAGCCAGGTTTTCTTCCACAGAACGGTCGCGATATGGGCTGTTTTTACCCGGTTCGGTTAATGTACCGCGGTATTCGCGCATCTCTTCTGCATTTAAATCACATACAAATGCTTTGCCGTCTTTGATTAACTGCACCGCACACTCATAGAATGTATGGAAATAGTCGGATGCATAACGCTCTTCCCCTTCCCATTTAAAGCCCAGCCATTCTACGTCCTGTTTGATAGAATCTACATATTCGGTATCTTCTTTTACCGGATTGGTATCATCAAAACGCAGATTGCAGCGGCCGTTATTGCGCTGTGCCAGCCCGAAATTCAGACAGATGGATTTTGCATGCCCTACATGCAGATAGCCGTTCGGTTCCGGCGGAAAACGGGTATATATATCTTTCGCACCATTGGCGATATCTTCATCAATGATTGCCTGCACAAAATTAGATGTACTTGTTACACTCACAGTAGTTCCCCCTACAACAAAGTTATCCTATATATTATAATACAACTCTTTATATATCTGCAATTAAAAAATACATAAAAGCACAAAAACTGCGCTAAAATCTGGCGTTTTATCTCATCCTGAATGAAAACATCACCTGGAACTGCTTTTTTAGAACAGATTCTTTTTAAACCGCATAGGGCTGTGCCCTAAATCTACAATTACGACTTCCTGACCCACTTTCTGTACACTGTTCCAGGGAATCTGCAGACTGTTTTTTTCTGACCACATACCGGTAAAGCCGTTTCGTCCGCCTAGATACAGCATCTCAATACTGCCGGTATCGGCATCAAAGGATAAATTCGGCTCATAAATCACACCCAGCCGGGTTCCGTCATACAGATTCACAATATTTTTCCCGGTTAAATCACTCAGCAGAATGGTTTCATTTTCCTGCATACGTTCCATTAACGATCAGTCCCCTCTCTCTGCAAGCCTGTGCCAGCAGTTTAGCAGCATCGGCTGCACACAGGCAAGGCCGATGGCAAATAAAGCAAGAGGGTCCAGTTCCATCTGCTGAATTATAACACGCTCCGGCAGATTTAATCCTAAAAAACCAGTCAGCATTACAAGGGATAAATAAATTCCCCCTGCCACACCTACAAGCTGACGTACCGCCTCCGCAAACGGACTGGAGAGCACATATGCTTCACGATAATACCCGTGCCGTATGCGCAGGAACACCGAAAACAGAAAACAGCAGACAAGCCCCGCAAACAAAAACAGACCCGATAACATCCCCCT
>JAFOFM010000187.1 GCA_017387265.1 Peptococcaceae bacterium
GCTCGGTGTACGAAAATATTGCACTGGGTGATGCATCTATTACCCGGGAAATGGTACAGAACGCCTGTGAAGCACTGGGCTTTGATAAAATCGTAAACAATCTGGAACAAGGCTATGATACTCTGTTAGGCGAAGGCGGCAGAGGGTTATCCGGCGGGCAGAAACGCATGCTGGGGATTGCCAGAATTTTTGTGCGAAACCGCAGTTTTGTTGTGTGTGACGAGCCGTTAGCGGGGCTGGATTACCGCAGTGAACGCATGGTGTATAAAGCGCTGGAAACGCTGTTAAAAGGCCGTACCGCACTGA
Source organism: Peptococcaceae bacterium (assembly GCA_017387265.1). GTDB lineage: Bacteria > Bacillota > Peptococcia > Peptococcales > Peptococcaceae > UBA7185. The sequence continues at coordinate 307 of JAFOFM010000187.1, forward strand.
TTGTAAGCCATCGGGAAGAGATTGTGCATTTAGCGGATCAGATTTACTGGATGGAAGACGGCGTATTAAAACATGTATAAAACAAAACCTATACAAAAACAGGGAATGGAGGTGCCGGCATGAACGGAATTTCTCACTTAATGAATGTTATCAGACAATATAAGGGGCAGGTGTTCCTGGCCGGCATTTTAGGCGCATGCACCATATTGTGCAGCGTAGGACTTTTAGGAGCATCGGCGGTGCTCATTTCCAAGGCTGCTATTGTACCTGCTATTTTAGAATTAATGACACTGGTGGCACTGGTGCGTTTTTTCGGGATTTTCCGTGCAGTGTTCCGTTATGCTGAGCGTCTGGTATCCCATGATGTTACATTGAAAGTGCTTGCTAATCTGCGCAGCTGGTATTATCGTAGACTGATGCCTCTGCTTCCTGGTGCAGTAGGCAATAAAGGTGCCAGATTATTCAAAAATATTTTAAACGACGTGGAAATTCTGCAGTTCTTTTATCTGCGTGTAGTGGCAGCACCGCTGGTATGTGTGCTGGTGCTGGCGGTTATGAGTATTGTTTTATGGATGCTGGTGCCGGAGGCTGCTGTTATTTTAATCCTGGCGTTTGCGCTGGAAGGTCTGGTATTTCCGTTTGTATTCGGTATGCGGCAGAAAAAACATGCAGAGGACGAACAGATGGCTCAGGAACATTTTTATCAGTTAACCAGCGACTTTTTATTAGGCTTTGACAGCGTATGGTTTAGTGCGAGAAACAAAGTAGAGGATGTAAAACAGGTACGGCAGAATCTTTATCGCAAACAGCGGGAAAGCCGCAACCTGGACGGTTTATTAAATCTGTGCAACGGCCTGACCGGGGTGTTTGTGTTAGCGGGCAGTTTTTATGCGGCAGCCCTTGCAGTCGAGAATGGCTCGTTAGACGGTGTATATCTGGTTATGATTCCGCTGCTTGCCTGGAGTGCTCTGGAAGCGGTTCAGCCAATGCCTTTAGCCGTACGGTTTTTATTTGAAAGTCAGCTTGCTATGGATGACATGCTGCAGGTGGTTCATACACCGGTTCGCGGCAGAGAAGAGGCCTGTGAGGCGCCTGCATGGAAAGATGACGGAATTGTATTTGATCATGTATCTTTTGCATATCAGGAACGCATGGTGCTGCAGGATATTTCGTTCCATGTAAAACCGGGGGAACGGGCGGCTGTTTTGGGCGGTATCGGCAGCGGCAAAAGCACGGTTATGAATCTGCTGCTCGGTTTTTATAAACAGAACAGCGGCAGTATTATGCTGGATGGGGTTTCATTAGATAAGGTGAATGTGGAACAGCTCGGTCAGCATATCGCGGTTGTGCGGCAGGATTGCGCCTTATTCAGCGGCACTATCCGGGAGAATTTATCCTATGTGGCGGACTGCAGCGAGGATGCTATGAAAGCGGCTTTAAAAAAAGCCGGACTTCTGGATTATGTGGATTCTCTGCCGGAAGGGCTTGATTATGTGCTTGCCGAAAGCGGAAGCAATTTATCCGGCGGTCAGAAAAAACGCATGGCCCTTGCCCAGCTCTTTTTACAGGATAAGCCGGTTGTGCTTTTGGATGAAGTGCTGGAAGGTCTGGACGAGGAAAACATCCGCAATATTTTACCGGCCATTCTGGATTACTGCAAAGGCCGCACCCTTTTATACATCACTCACGATTTAAGCGTGCTGGATGCCTTTGAACGGGTAATTGAGTTCCGCGACGGGCAAATTGTGTATGACGGGGCGCAGAGTGCGTGGACACTGGAACAGGATAAATAAACGATAATATCGAAATTATCACGGGTAATTGTTTTTGCAGTTGCCCGTATTTTTCTGTACACACAAACGAAAATAAAGAGCTTTGTCAGGAATCCATTTGTGGACAGCGAATTCGAAAACAAGATGGACATTGACGAAGGATGTTCTGCTGTGGCGGATTGGTAAATCCGACGAAAGCGAACAGACAAGGAAATGTCCAGATATTTGAGGAGAGCTATGAAAACAAAGGATTCTCTGACAAAGAGTTTGTATTGACAAAGAGAGCAGATTGACATTGCCGGTGTAAATGCGTACACTGAAATCAATAATGAGTATGATGTGAAAGAGTATTATGAAAAGATTATTATAAAATCGTGAGAAAGAGGCGGATTCTTTATGGTGAAGGTAAATATTATCTCCGGTTTTTTAGGAGCCGGAAAAACAACATTGATTCAGAAATTATTAAAAGAGGCACTTAACGGCGATAAAACCGTACTGATTGAAAACGAGTTCGGCGAAATCGGTATCGATGCCGGCTTTTTACAGGAAAGCGGTGTAGAAATCCGTGAAATGAATTCGGGCTGCATCTGCTGCTCGCTGGTGGGCGATTTTAAAACCTCACTGCAGGAAGTGCTGGAAACCTATAAACCGGAACGGATTATTATCGAGCCATCGGGTGTTGGCAAATTATCCGAAGTGGTACAGGCGGTGGAAAGTGCCAGCGATGAAATTCACATTGCAGGCAAAGTGACTGTGGTGGATGTGAACAAATGCAAAATGTATCTGAAGAACTTCGGTGAGTTCTTCTTAAACCAGGTAACAGAGGCCGATACCATTCTGTTAAGCCGTACCGGTGCTGCAAGTGCGGAAAAGGTGCAGAAAGCGGCGGAATTATTACGGGAACACAACGACCATGCGGTTATCGTAACCACACCGTGGGATCAGTTAGACGGCAGCGATCTGCTGGTCGAACTGGAACGCAGCGTAAACATGGAGGCGGAACTGCTGGCTGAGGTAGAAGCCCATCATCATAATCATCATCACGAACATGGGGAGCATTGTACCTGCGGTCATGATCATCACCATGAACACCATCATGAACATGGAGAACATTGCACCTGCGGTCATGATCATCACCATGAACACCATCATGAAC
>JAFOFM010000188.1 GCA_017387265.1 Peptococcaceae bacterium
GAGGCGGAATACGATGCCATGCTGCAGGAGGCCTACGCATATAATCAGATGCGAAGGCGGAGGGCGGCTATATCCTCACGGAGGAAGAAAAAGAAATCTACGAGAAAACGCTGGACGTATCCGGTACCGGCATTATGGGCTATATTGAAATTGACAGTATTGATGTAAGCCTGCCGATTTACCACGGCACGGAGGATTCGGTGCTGCAGATTGCGGTTGGTCATCTGGACTGGAGCAGTCTGCCGGTAGGGGGCGCTGGTACTCATTGTGTAATGTCCGGCCACAGAGGGCTGCCGAGTGCCAAGCTGTTCACCCATCTGGATGAGCTGGTGGAAGGGGACACCTTTGTAGTGCGTGTTCTGGACGAGGTATTCACCTACGAGGTAGACCAGATATTAATTGTAGAGCCGGAAGATGTTTCGGCCTTAACCATTGAGCCGGGAAATGATTTATGTACGCTGGTAACCTGCACGCCATACGGTATCAATTCCCACCGTTTGCTGGTGCGGGGGCACCGGATTGAAAATGAAGTGGCATCGGCATTAGTTCGTGTCACATCGGATGCGGTACAGATTGAGCCTGTACTGGTGGCGCCGGTGCTGGCTATGCCGATACTGTTTGTGCTGCTGGTAATGCTGTTATTACCGAAAAAACGGGCAGGAAAATAAGGAGCTGACGCTTATGAGATATAACATACGAATCTGCCGGATTATAAGTCTGGTTGTGCTGTTTTTTATGCTGATGCCGTTTGCGGCATTCGCCGGAAGCATAGATATCAATCGGGATTCTAAACTGACAATCACATATCGGGATGGTGATAAACCATTAAGCGGTGCCGCATTTGATTTATATCTGGCTGCAGATATTGATTCTGACGGAAAACGCACACCGGCAGGAGCCTTTAAAAATTATCCGGTAGACTGGAAGTCTAATGATCAGAAAGCCTGGAAAGAGCTGGCGACGACGCTGGAAGGGCTGATTGCATTGCGGGATGATGTAAAACCGGTGGCCAGCGGTAAAACCGATGCCGACGGCAGACTGGTGTTTGGCAGGGAAAGTGCACTGAAACCGGGGCTGTATCTGGTTATCGGGCATTCGCACAGACAGGATGGACGCATCTATACGGCGCAGCCGTTTATGGTGCAGCTGCCGAGCCTGGATGAGACCGGCGGCTGGATGTATGACATAACCGTAAACACCAAGCATGATTCCCGTCCAACCGGAGGCGGTGGAGGTGGCGGCGGCACCTCGCAGAGTGTCAGCCGGAAAGTGCTGAAAGTATGGAACGATGATGGCAACGAACAGAACCGTCCGCAGAGTGTAACTGTGCATCTGCTGCGCGACGGGGAAATATATGATACCGTTACCTTGCGGGAAGCGGATAACTGGCGCTATGAATGGCCAAATCTGTCCGATAAATATCACTGGACGGTAGCCGAACAGGTGGAAGGAAAATACACGGTAAGTGTATCACAGGAAGGCATTACTTATGTGGTGACCAATACCAGTGAGGAGGAGTTCCCGGAAGATCCGGTTCCGGGCGGTTCGAAAGAACCACCGGATGAAGAATTTACAGAACCGGGTGTACCGCTGGGGGATAAACTTCCGCAAACCGGGCAGCTGTGGTGGCCAGTCTGTATTCTGATTACGCTGGGTATGGGCTGTATCATAGCAGGGCTTGTTTTAAAACGAGGCGAATCCTATGAACTATAAAAAATCGCAGCTGCTGGTTATTATCGGTCTCTGTTTCATTATGGCAGGTCTGCTTCTGGCTGCATATAACCTGTATGATGCCGCCAGAGCTTCGGCCTCGGTCAGCCAGGTGATAGAGAATATCGATACCGGGCAGGAACTGAAAGAAAACGAAATTCCGGATTATATCTTAAATCCGCAGATGGCTATGCCGGAGCAGGAAATTGACGGTCATAAGTATATCGGAACGCTGGAAGTACCGGCCTGCAGTCTCACATTACCGGTTATCAGCAAGTGGAGCTATCCGGATTTAAAAATTGCGCCGTGCCGGTATAAAGGGTCCGCTTATCTGGACAACATGATTATTGCGGCGCATAATTATCCGTCTCACTTTGGTAATCTGAAAAACCTGCAGCCGATGGATGCCATTGTATTTACCGATATAGACGGCAATAGTTTTCGATATCAGGTGGTAGAAAAAGAGGTGCTGAAAAGTACCGCTATTGAAGAAATGGAAGCGGGAGAATGGGATTTAACCCTGTTTACCTGCACCATAGGCGGGGCAGACCGCATCACCATCCGCTGTGAAAAAACAGAATAGCTTTATGTGAACAGAAACAGGAGGCTGGTTGTATACCGGCCTCTTTTTTACTTGTGTATCTGTTTTTTTCGAAAAAATATTGTCCAGAAAAATGACAGATAAGCGGTTCTATGCTATAATTATATATTAAGAAATTTTAACTGGAGGACGGAGTATGGGTAAAAATGTTTATGCTGCACCTCGCAAGGGGCCGGCTGGCAAATGGGTGGAACAGTCCGGTGACAAACCGGTTATGAAAGATCAGCAGAAGGCAAAGCAGGAACGTCTGCAGGCGCTGGCTGCACAGTATAAAAAGAATAAAGACAAGGGGAATGCATAGTATGTTAAGTGGGAAAGAAAAACGCTATTTAAGAAGTCTGGCAAACACCGTTGACCCTGTGGTACAGGTTGGCAAAGCCAGCGTAAATGAAAGTGTGCTGTTCAGCCTGAATGAAGCGCTGGATGCACGTGAACTGGTAAAAGTAAAAGTTCTGAAAAACTGTCTGGATGAAGTGAAAGACGTTGCACAGGAACTGGCGGACCAGAGCAAAGCGGAACTGGTACAGGTAATTGGCCGCAATGTGGTGCTGTATCGTCCAAATCCGGAAAAACCAATGATTAAATTACCGAAAGAATAAACAGAACGGTTAATCTGACCGATAAGGTGTGTGAGAACATGGGGCGTGAAGCATATCAGGCACTGGTTGCCAATGCGCAGAAAATTGTAGTAAAAGTGGGGACAAGTACGCTGACCCATAAAAACGGAAAACTGAATCTGGAGCAGATCGAGAAACTGGTGCGTCAGCTCAGCGATTTGCGCAATCAGGGCAAAGATGTTGTGCTGGTATCTTCCGGCGCTATTGGTGCCGGCATGGGCAAGCTGAATCTGGAGGAACGGCCGAAAACCATTCCGGAAAAACAGGCGGTGGCGGCTGTCGGCCAGGGGATTCTGCTTCATATTTACGAAAAAATGTTTTCGGAATACGGGCAGGCAACAGCGCAGCTTTTACTGACAAAAGCAGATTTAGAGCATCGTCAGCGGTTTTTAAATGCCCGCAATACGCTGCTGACCTTACTGCGTCTGGGTGTCATCCCTATTGTAAATGAAAATGACACAGTAGCCTTTGAGGAGATTAAGTTTGGTGATAATGACACACTGGCGGCGCTAGTAGGCACGTTAATTGATGCGGATTTAGTCATTCTGTTAACCGATATTGATGGTTTTTACGATGGGGATCCGCGGAAAAACAAAGATGCCAAACGTATTTCGGTGGTGGAAACCATTGATGAGCAGGTGGAAAGCCTGGCTGGCAGTGTGGGCAGCAAGTTTGGCAGCGGCGGCATGGCAACAAAAATTTCAGCAGCAGGAATTGCGGTAAATGCCGGCATTCCGCTGATGATTGCCCATGGTGCTGAAACGCATATTATTCGTCGTTTAACCAGCGGTGAGGATGTCGGCACACTCTTTTTACCGATTGAAATGAAACCGCATCTGCGCAAAAAATGGATTGCTTTTGGTTCTCATGTGGAAGGCCGTATTATTGTGGATGACGGTGCAAAAGCAGCGCTGGTTCATAAAGGAAAAAGCCTGCTGCCAAGCGGTATTGTAGCGGTAGAGGGAAATTTCTCCGCCGGTGATGTGGTGGGCATTTCCGATGGCAGCGGAAAAGAGTTTGCACGAGGCATTACGCATTATAGTGCACAGGAATTAAACAGAATCAAAGGGCAGAAGAGCAGTGATATCTGTCCGATTTTAGGATATAAAGATTTTGACGAAGTTATTCATCGGGATAATCTGTCGCTCATTTTATAGGAGGTAGCAGAAATGGGAGAATTGCAGGAAAAAGGCCGTCTGGCCAAAGATGCCGCATATCAGCTGGCGGTTCTGACAACCGAACAGAAAAATAAAGGGCTTCTGGCAATGGCAGATGCTCTGGAAGCAGCAATGGATGATGTAATCGCAGCTAATGCGCTGGACATGGCGCAGGCGAAAGAAAACGGCAAGCCGCAGTCCTTTTTAGACCGTCTGCTGTTTACCGAAGCCCGCGTACAGGATATGGCGGACGGTTTGCGTGCTGTGGCCGAACTGCCGGACCCTGTTGGTCATGTAGAGGAGATGTGGCTCAATAAAGATAATCTGCAGATCGGGAAAGTGGCAGTACCGTTAGGGGTTATCGGGATGATTTACGAGGCACGTCCAAATGTAACAGCCGATGCGGCAGCACTGTGTCTGAAATCGGGCAATGCGGTTATGCTGCGCGGCAGCGGCGATGCGATTCAGTCCAATCTGAAAATTGCGGCGGTACTGGCAAAAGCGGCTGAAGAAGCCGGAATTCCTGCCGGTGCGATTCAGTTAATCGAAGACACCAGCCGCGAAACCGTAAATGAAATGCTGAAATTAAATGAATATCTGGATGTTCTGATTCCGCGCGGCGGGGCAGGCTTAATCCAGAATGTTGTAAAAAATGCTACCGTGCCGGTAATTGAAACCGGTGTAGGCAACTGTCATATTTATGTGGATGAAACAGCAGATATTGAAATGGCAGTTAACATTATCTTAAATGGTAAAGTACAGCGTCCGGGCGTATGCAATGCAACCGAATCGCTGTTAGTGCATAAAAATATTGCAGCAAAGGTGCTCCCGGCGGCAGCGGAAAAACTGCTGGAAGCTGGCGTAGAACTGCGCGGCTGTGAAGAAACCATGCAGTATATCAAAGAGGGGAAACCTGCAACTGAGGAAGACTATGCGACTGAATTCCACAGCCTGATTCTGTCGGTGAAAGTAGTAGAAACTATGGATGAGGCAATTATGCACATCCGTCGGTTTGGTACAAAACATTCGGAAGTAATTGTAACCAACGATTATGCCAACTCTCGCAAATTCCAGCAGATGGTGGATGCGGCCTGTGTATATGTCAATGCATCCAGCCGCTTCAGTGACGGGTTCCAGTTCGGCTTTGGAGCGGAAATCGGCATCAGCACACAGAAACTGCATGCGCGCGGTCCTATGGGGTTAAAAGAACTGACCAGCTATAAATATATTATCAACGGAAGTGGGCAGGTTCGCAAATGAGTTCCCAGAAGCGTTTAAAAAAGATTGGTCTGTTTGGCGGCACTTTTGATCCGGTACATTTCGGGCATCTGCGTATGGCAGAGGAGTGCCGGGCAAAACTGGAGCTGGATGAAATCTGGTTCATTCCGGCATACCGGCCGCCGCATAAAGACTGGACGCCGAGCCCTTTTGAAAAACGGTGTCAGTGGCTGAAGCAGGTACTTGGCGACACGCCGGGCTGCCGGATTTTAGATATCGAAAAAGAACGGGATGAAAAATCCTATACCTATCATACCTTGCTGGAACTGCATAAGCGGGAGCCGGGCTGCGAATTCTATTTTTTAACCGGTGCTGATTCGCTGGAAAAACTGCATACCTGGTATCGCTGGGAGGATATTCTGGATTTATGTTATTTTGTATCTACCAGCCGTCCGGGCTATACCGGGGAACTGCCGGAGCAGCTGCGAATAGAATCGGAAAAACGTAAATACGGTATTATCTGTCTGCCAATTGATGCGCTGGATATTTCATCAACCGGCGTACGGGAACAGGTGGCACTTTGCAAAGATGTGAAGCATCTGATTCCGGCGGAAATTATCGACGAGGTGAACAGCAGTATGGAAGTCAAAGTAGAAGGCTACAAAGCAATACTGAAAAAACGGCTGTCGGTAAAACGCTATACGCATTCGGTGGGCGTAGCCAATACAGCGGCCAAGCTGGCCGGCATGTTTAACGGCGATATTGAACGGGCCTATCTGGCAGGGCTGCTGCATGATTATGCCAGAGAAGTGCCGAATGCAGAGCTGTTAGAGCTGACAATGGCTCATAATCTTTCCAGTGATGCGGTGGATTTGCTGCAGCCGAGCCTTTTACATGGCCCGGTCGGCGCATGGATGCTGAAAGAACATGGTATTATGGATGATGAGGCTATTCTGGATGCCATTCGCTGGCATACCACCGGGCATCCGGACATGAATCAGCTGGCAAAGATTGTTTATATTGCCGATTACATTGAGCCAAACCGGGATTTTCCGGGAGTGGAGTTACTGCGGCAGCTGACTTACCGTGATCTGGATCTGGGTGTAGTTGCAGGGATTGAACATACATTAAGTTTCCTGATTCAGAAAGACGGATATATTCATCCGCTGTCGATTGCGACGAGAAATCGTCTGTTAGAGGAACGAAGAGATAAAAATAGAAACTAGAACATCAGGAGGATATTATGGAAAGCATTACATTAGTTGAACAGATTGTAAAAGCATTAGATGAGAAAAAAGGGATGGACATTAAAGTGCTGGATATTCATGCACAGACCGGGATTGCGGATTATTTTGTAATCTGCAACGGTACCAGTGCACCACACACCAAAGCACTGTCTGATTTCACTGAAGAAAAAGTGGAAAAAGAGTTAAACGAAAAAATCCTGCGTCGCGAAGGGTACCAGGGCGGCAGCTGGATTCTGTTAGATTATGGTGTAGTAATTGTACAGATTTTCAAACCGGAAGAACGTGCATACTACAACCTGGAAAAACTGTGGGGGGACAGCCCGGAAGTGGATCTGTCCGCATGGATTGCTGAGTAAGGCTGGTGAGCCCTATGGCTTATGAAACACTTGCCGTTATGTATGATGCACTGATGGACGATGTGGATTACGAAGCGTGGGCCGATTATATCGACCGTATGCTGAAAAAACACGGCTGCCCGGGGAAACGTCTTCTGGATTTAGGCTGCGGAACCGGCAGTATCAGTATTCCGCTGGCACAGAAGGGCTATCAGGTCACCGGTGTGGATTTATCGGAGGAAATGCTGGCAGTTGCCCGGGAAAAAGCGATGAACGGCATCTGCATATCGACTGGCACAGGCAGGATATAACCAGCCTGAATCTTGTGGATGAAGCCGGAGAAGATCTGGTGTTTGATGCGGTGATTGCAACCTTTGATGTGTTTAACCATTTGACCGAACCGGAGGAGCTTCAGATGCTGTTTCATGCATTGAATCCGCTTCTGGCTGATGAAGGTGTGCTTTTGTTTGATGTGCAGACACCGTATAAGCTGCAGGAATATCTGGGTAATCATATTTTTACACTGCATCAGGATGATGTGGAATATATGTGGGAGAATCATTTTGACGAGGAAAGTCAGATTTGCACCATGGAGATAACATTCTTCCTGAAGCAGGATAATGGCTTATACCGGCGTGAAACCATGACGCAGGAAGAAAGAGTCTATGATCTGGATCTGCTGCGTATGTGGCTGAAATACAGCGATTTTGAGGTTGCTGGTGTATATGGAGAACTGTCAGAAGATGACGTAGCAGATGAAGCGCATCGGGCTGTATTTGTTGCAAAGCCAATGCTGTATGACGGTTCGGATGAATGGCTGGAGGAGGATCTGGCGGATTTACCGGACTTTGCTGACGAAAATGAGTATTTCTTTGAAGAAGATTTTGCAGAAGATGAGAAATCGTTTTAATAACGTTTCGTGCATGTGAGTGCGTATAAACAGAAACAATTGTTTGAAGTGGAAGTGACAGAGATGCGTATTGCATTTTTTGATTCGGGTATCGGCGGCCTTACGGTATTGCACCAGGCTATGCGAAAAATGCCCCGGGAGGATTATCTGTATTATGCTGATACAGATCATGTTCCCTACGGTCGAAAAACAAAAGAACAGATTCGTCAGTACGTGCAGGAGGCCGTGGATTTTATTGCTGAACAGGATGTAAAAGCACTGGTAGTGGCTTGCAATACCGCTACCAGCGTGGCAATACAGGAACTGCGTGCCCGTTACAGTTTTCC
>JAFOFM010000189.1 GCA_017387265.1 Peptococcaceae bacterium
AGGCAAAACTGCTCCTGCCAAAACGTAAGAACGCTGATGGGGAGCTGGAGCAGGAGGAAGATCCACGTGCAGAGCTGGTACAGCGCCTGATTGAATATCGTTTTTACAAAGAAACCGCGAAGCTTTTACAAAGCCGGGAACAGACCGAGGCTACTTATATGCTAAAGCCGCATGATATTGAGCTGATGACCAGTGAGCTGGAACCGGGAAATCCGGTTGAGGATGTAACTCTGGATATGCTGATGAAAGCCTTTATGCAGGTTATGGAGCAGGCTGATCTGGAAGAAGAACCGCATCAGCTTACACTGGAAAAAGAAGAATATCTGGTGGAGGACAGCATTCGTGATATACGACAGCGCCTGCATCGGGAAAACAGCATTGAATTTGCCACTCTGTTTAAACGGGGCGAGCGGAAACGTAAAATTATTACTGTGTTTATGGCGCTGCTGGAGTTATGCCGTTTAGGGGAATTAACCTTTCAGCAGCAGAATAATTTTGGAGCACTCTGGATTTTTCCAAAACGAGGTGAAAACAGTTGCAGTATGTAGAGAAGTTAAGAGCGACGGTAGAGAGTCTTTTATTTATAACCAATGAGCCGTTAACATCGTCCCAGATTGCGGAGCTTGCCGAGATTGAGGAAGATGATGTTCTGGATGTGCTGGACTGGCTTCAGGAGGATTACAGCGATGCTTCCAAAGGAATCGGGGTTATGAAACTGGGTGACGGTTATATTATGGCCATTAAGCAGGATTATCTGCCTTATGTGGAAAAACTGTACCGGCCTCAGATGAGTACCTTATCCATGGCTGCGCTGGAAACGCTGGCGATTATTGCCTACAAGCAGCCGGTAACCCGCGGCGAAGTGGAACTGATTCGCGGTGTAAAAGCCGATAAAATTGTGCAGAACTTAATTGCTAAAGAGTTGATCGAGGAAAAGGGGCGTAAAGATGCCCCGGGCCGTCCGATTTTATACGGCACAACAAGAAAGTTTCTGCAGTATTTCAATATCGAGAGTCTGGATCAGCTTCCGGAAAATAAACTTCTGCAGCTGGATCCGGCTGAGGCGGAATCACTGGTAGCCGATGAACTGGAATTATTAGAAATAGAACGATAATCCTGTTCTGGATATTGTATTTTGCAGGAAAAAATAGTATAATAAAATGATTTAATTTGCATATAAATAATTGCTGATACAAACAGCAATATAAATACAGAAGCTTATAAAAAGAAAATATATAAAACAGGCCGCAGGGCCGATAAGATAGATTTGTAAAAGTCGAGGGGGAAGCACTATGTGCGGAATCGTAGGTTACATCGGAAAACAGAACGCAGTGGATGTTCTGATTGATGGTTTACGGAAACTGGAATATCGCGGTTATGACTCATCCGGGATTGCGATTGTAGATCATACCGGGCTGAATGTTCAGAAAGCAGAAGGCAAACTGGCTAATCTGCAGGAAAAAATTAAAGACGACAATTTACACAGCAGCATCGGGATTGGTCATACACGCTGGGCAACCCATGGCCGCCCAAGCGATTACAATGCCCATCCGCATACCAGCCAGAACGGTCGGTTTGCAGTGGTACACAACGGCATTGTAGAAAACTACTTAAGCTTAAAAGAAACCTATCTGGCAGGGGAACACTTCACATCTGAAACCGATACTGAGGTAGTAGCACACCTGTTAGAAAAATTCTACAACGGCAACTTTGAAGAAACCGTTGTAAAAGTGCTGGATGTTCTGGAAGGTGCCTATGCACTGGTAATGGTTTGTGCCGATGAACCGGATAAAATTATTGCATGCCGTAAAGACAGCCCTATGGTATTAGGGGTAGGCGAAGGCGAAAGCTTTATTGCATCCGACGTTCCTGCACTGCTGGCTTATACCCGCAACTGCATGTACATCGAAAAAGGGGAACTGTGCGTGTTAACCCGCGACGGTATTACCATCAAAAATCATGCGCTGGAAGTTATCGAAAAAGAAATTCATGCCATTGAATGGGATGCGGAAGCAGCGGAAAAAGAAGGCTTTGAACATTTCATGTTAAAAGAAATTTTCGAACAGCCTGCTGTATTCAAAAAGACCATCGCCGGCCGTATTCAGGGTGCCAGTGTGCATTTTGATGAATTTGAGCTGACACCGGAACAGGTGCAGAAATGGAAAAAAATCTATATTGTTGCCTGCGGGACTGCATACCATGCGGGGCTGGTTGGCAAACAGATTATTGAAAAAATGGCGCGCATTCCGGTAGAAGTGGAAATTGCGTCCGAATTCCGTTATCGTGATCCGATGCTGGATGAAGATACATTAGTAATCGTAATCAGCCAGTCCGGTGAAACCGCGGATACCGTAGCGGCTTTAAGAGAAGCAAAAAAACATGGCTGCAAAGTAATGGCAATCACCAACGTGGTTGGCAGTGCCATTGCCCGTGAAAGTGACTATGTAATTTATATCTGGGCAGGCCCTGAAATTTCCGTGGCTAGTACCAAAGCATACACCACCATGCTGATTGCGGAATACTTATTAGGGGTATATCTGGCCCAGCAGAAAGGTATGCCGAATGCCGAAGAACGGGCTGCGATTTTAGATGGTTTACAGAACCTGCCGGAAATTACCGAACAGGTACTGACAGATGACTATCTGGCGCAGATTCAGAATGCGGCAGAAGGTTTTAAAGATGCCAACGACATTTTCTTTATCGGCCGCGGCTTTGACTGGGCTATTGCACTGGAAGGCTCTTTAAAATTAAAAGAAATTTCCTATATTCATGCCGAGGCGTATGCTGCCGGTGAATTAAAACACGGCACTCTGGCGTTAGTAACCGAGGAAACACCGGTTATTGCGATCTGTGTACAGGAAAGTACCTACGATAAAACCGCTTCGAACATCAAAGAAGTAAAAGCCAGAGAGGCAAAAGTACTGGCTATCATCAACGAAGGTGATGATCAGGCGCAGAAATTTGTGGATCAGACACTGTCGATTCCAAAAATCAATAACTTTATCGCGCCGGTGCTGGCAGTTATTCCGCTGCAGTTAATCAGCTACTACACCGCAAAAGCAAGAGGCTGCGAAATCGACCAGCCAAGAAACCTGGCCAAGAGTGTTACCGTTGAGTAAAAATATAAACAGGATAGCAATCCCGCTGATGAAAGTATCGGCGGGATTTTTTTATGGAAATCAGCAGCACAAAATCATTTAAAGATTTTGCATAATTCATAGCATTGATGTATTGTATTTTTAATATTCCTAGTATATAATGGGAATATCGAGGTGTTATTTATGAAAATTTCTACAAAAGGTCGTTATGCTCTGCGTCTGATGCTGGATTTAGCACAGCACGGCATGGAGCAGGAATATGTATCCATTAAAAAAGTATCGCTGCGTCAGGATATCTCCGAAAAATACCTGGAACAGATTGTGGCACAGCTGAGCCGCTCCGGCTTTGTAAACAGTGCCCGCGGTGCCCAGGGCGGGTATTGCCTGGCACGCACGCCAAAAGAATATACCGTTGGCATGATTCTTCGTCAGATTGAAGGGAATCTTTCCACTGTAAGCTGTCTGGAGGATGATCAGAATAAATGTATGCGCTGCAATAACTGTGTAACGCTTGAGGTATGGCAGCAGATTAATGATGCGGTAAATAATGTAATCGACAACATCACTCTGCAGGATTTACTGGAAAAACAGCTGGCACAGAGCAATGCTGTACAGAATACAGAAGGATAAAAACAGAATAAATATACAGAATACCGGGCCGGGATTACCAGCCTGGTATTTTTTTATAATAAATAATCGAGAAATAATTCACAATCTGTTAGCGGTGGCATACATGATATTGAAAAATTCGAAAGAGAGATCCGGCAGATAAAGTCGGAGAATGATATATA
>JAFOFM010000190.1 GCA_017387265.1 Peptococcaceae bacterium
CACCAGAATACGCTGCACTGCTGAACGCTGGTACAGGTACTAACTATGACGTAGCTGGCCTGCTGGAAGTTGGCGATCGTATTTACAACCTGGAACGTATGTTTAACAAAGCTGCCGGTATGAAACCAGAAGATGACCGTCTGCCAAAACGTATTGGCGAAGAAAAAATCGTGAACGGTCCATCCGAAGGTATGCAGAGTGAAATCAAACTGACTCTGCCTCAGTACTATGAAGCACGCGGCTGGAAAGAAGCGTTCCCAACAGAAGAAACCTTAAAACGTTTAGGTCTGGAAGACCTGATTGAATTACTGTAATCTGCACTGACGGATAACAGGCACTGGTTCTGCTTTTCAGCAGGGCCGGGCCTTCCGTGCAGGAGTGAAACTGCGGGCAGGATTATGCAAATCTTTTTTTAATCATTTGCCTCTCCCGGCAAAAAGAGAAGAGAAATCTGCGTCTTTGGTACACGGGAGCCTGTCCAACTTCTGTGTGCAGATAACAGTATGGTACTGTCCGGTCAACGTGCCTGCACGGAAGATCCGGTCCTGTTTTTATAAGAATCATTAAGGAAGAAATGGAGGCGTTACGATTGCTGGAAGTTCGTCTGTTTGCGACGTTCCGTGAGGGACGCGAGAAAATCATCATGATGGAATATCAGCCGGGCATGACAGGGTATGATATCATTACGCCGCTGGGAATTCCGGAGGAGGAAGTGGCCATTTTTCTGATAAACGGCCGCCACTCCAAATTACATGCAGAACTGGAAGATGGCAGTGTACTGGCATTATTTCCGCCGGTAGGAGGCGGTTAATATGTCGTCACCGCAGGAACGATATAAACGAAACAGCAAAACAATCTCTCTGGAAGAACAGCAGGTAATGGCCGGGACAACCATTACGGTTATTGGCTGTGGCGGATTGGGAGGCTTTATTATTGAAGGGCTGGCTCGCAGCGGCGTTGGAACACTTCGCCTTGTGGACTTTGATACCTTTGATGTAAGCAATCTGAACCGGCAGCTGTTTGCAACAGAGCATACAATCGGTGCATCTAAACTGAAAGAGGCCGTTCACCGCGTGCAGGCGGTTAACAGCACGGTACAAATTGAGGCGATAAACGCGAAGGCAGACCTGGATAATCTGCCGCAGCTGGTGCAGGGGTCTCATCTGGTAATTGATGCAGTCGATTCAATTGAAGTGAAAATATGGCTGGAACAGATTTGCAATAAAATGAATATTCCGCTGATTTATGGCGCTATTGGCGGCAAATACGGGCAGATGGCTGTGAGCCTTCCCGGAAAACCGGTGGTGGCAACCTTATATCAGAACGGGCAGAAACACGGCATTGAAAAAGAACTGGGTAATCCTTATTATACGCCATGTGTCATTGGAGGTATGATGGTGAAGCTGGCTCTGGATGTGCTGTTTGATGCCGATTATGAAACCGGCGGATTTTATTTTATTGATCTGGACAGCTATATGATAAATTTTATCTCAACCAAAGGAGACGAAGTATAATGAGAAAGAACAGAAAACTGATCAGCGTTCTGCTGATCTGCGCAGTTGCTATGATGTTTATGGCTGGCTGCGGCGGCAATGCACAGGAAGAACAGCAGCCTGTGGAACCAAAAGGTTCTATTATTTTAGCAACTACCACCAGTACACAGGATAGTGGTCTGTTAGACTACTTACTGCCAGCATTCACAGCAGAAACCGGCTGGGAAGTAAACACAATTGCAGTTGGTACCGGTAAAGCCCTGCAGATGGGGGTTGACGGCGAAGCTGACGTACTGCTGGTACATGCAAGAGCATCGGAAGATGAATTCATGGCAAACGGCGATGGTACACTGCGTTATGATGTAATGTACAATGACTACGTTCTGGTTGGCCCTGCTGCTGACCCTGCAGGCGTAAAAGCTTGTGAAAACGTAGTAGCAGACAGCATGGCTGCTATCGCAAATGCACAGGCTGAATTCATTTCCCGCGGCGATGATTCCGGTACTCATAAAAAAGAACTGAATATCTGGAAAGCAGCTGCTATTGAACCAGCTGGCGAATGGTATGTATCTGCTGGTGCAGGTATGGGCGATGTTCTGAAAATGGCTGATGAAAAACAGGCATACACCATCACCGACCGTGCAACCTATCTGTCTATGGTAGATACTCTGGAACTGGAAATCGTATGTGAAAAAGACGCGGATATGCTGAACCCATATGGCGTAATCACTGTAAATCCAGAGAAAAACGACCAGATTAACGAAGAAGGCGCAAAAGCATTTGCTGACTGGCTGGTAAGCGAAAACGGCCAGAAAATGATTGGTGAATTCGGCGTAGAAGAATTCGGTTCTCCACTGTTCACACCAGACGCAAAATAATCTGATTGCATAACCGACGGGCGCTTCGTATGGAGTGCCCGTTTTTTACATACTGTTCAAAAATAAGGGCAGCGTTTATACTGTACATAGATTATCATACTGAATATTTGTAAGGTTTGTGTTCTCTGGACAGGAACACAATATATGGGGGAGAGGCTGTTGGATTATATTATTGCCGGGTTCTGGAAGGCACTGGAGATGATTTTTTCCGGTGATGCGGAGCTGTGGGGAATTGTCGGATTATCACTCCGGGTGTCAGGCAGTGCCATTGTAATTGCGGCGCTGGTGATTATCCCGCTTTTTACGTTTATCGGATTAAAATCGTTTCGCGGAGAACGGATTTTATCCCGTGTGTTAAATGCGCTTATGAGTATGCCGTCGGTTGTGGTGGGGCTTCTGGTTTCGGTCTGTTTATCGCGCAGGGGGCCGTTTGGTCATCTGCAGCTGATGTATACACCGACTGCTATGATTATCGCCCAGGTGATTCTGGTATCGCCGCTGATTGCCTGTCTTACATATGAGATGGTCAAACACAGAGGCCGGGATATTCAGAAACTGGGCCAGACCTTAGGTGCCAATAAAATTCAGTCGACGTTTATGGTTATCAGCGAGCTGAAAAGTGAACTGTTTATTTATACGGTAAATGGATTTTCCCGTGCCATCTCAGAAGTGGGTGCGGTTATGATGGTTGGCGGCAATATCAAAGGAGATACCCGTGTTATCACAACCACCATCTCGATGCTGAATTCCATGGGCGATTATGCTATGGCGTTCGCACTGGGGATGATTTTAATTGTGATCTCGCTGGTGATTAACTCGATTTTATATACCTACAAGGAAAAGAGGGCTGATGTGTGATGGAGGTAAGACTGGAGCAGGTCAGCAAACAATATGGAAGTAAACAGGTTTTTGCCAGTCTGAACGAGGTGTTTGAATCCGGAAAGATTACCGGGCTGGTTGGTGACAATGGTGCCGGGAAATCCACTCTGCTTCGGCTGATTGCCGGGCTGGATCTGGATTATTCCGGGCATATCTACTATGATGGAAAACGGTTAAGCAAGCCGCTTTATCAGCAGATGACCATGGTGTTTCAGACACCGTATCTGTTAAAACGGTCGGTTTACGATAATATCGCGTATCCATTGCAGATTCGCCATCGTTCCGCGGCTGAAATCAGACAGAAAACAGAGGCGATGATTGCACGGCTTGGCATTGAAAAGCTGGCAGATCAGTATGCCCATAAATTATCCGGCGGGGAAAGCCAGAAGGTGGCGTTAGCCCGTGCACTGATTTTTGAACCGGATCTGGTTTTGCTGGATGAGCCGATGTCGGGCATTGATGCGGCGTCGGTCCGCTTTATGGAGGAAATGATTCAGGAATATGTCAGAGAGTATCACAAAACCGTGATTATGATTACACATAATGCCCGGCAGGCACAGGAACTGTGCGACCGGATTGTGCATCTGCACGGTGCAGCAGGAGGGAAGTAACGGATGGATTTTTTTCAGGTAATCAGTCTGCGTGAAGCAATCGTACGTTTGCAGAAACAATTTGCGGATAATCCGCTGGAAATAGAAACGGTCTGTCTGCTGGAAGCACAGAATCGCTTTTTAGCAGAAGATTTATATGCGGCAGAGAATGTGCCGGACTTTAACCGTTCCACGGTAGATGGCTATGCCGTAAAGGCAGCTGATACATTTGGAGCCGGGGAGGCGCTGCCGTCGCTTTTAACAGCGGCCGGTGCTGTAAGAATGGGCCAGAAGGCGGAAATGAC
>JAFOFM010000191.1 GCA_017387265.1 Peptococcaceae bacterium
AATATCGAACTGGTCGCCTAAGTATTTGCGGCTCATAGCGGAACATTCAATGTGCCAGCCTGGACGGCCTTTGCCCCATGGGCTGTCCCATGCAGGTTCGCCTGGTTTTGCGCTTTTCCACAGTGCAAAGTCCATTGGATCCTGTTTGCGGTTGTCTACGTCTACGCGGGCACCTGCCTGCATATCGTCCAGGTTGCGGCCGGATAATTTGCCGTATTCTTCGTATTTACGAACGGCAAAGTATACGTCACCATCTACTACATAGCCGAAGCCTGCGTTGATGATATCCTGTACAAAATCGATGATTTCCTGCATGTGTTCGCTTACTTTTGGATGTTTGGTTGCCGGCATAACATTTAATGCATTTACATCTTTGAAGAATTCATCAATATAGCGGGCAGCCAGTTTGATTGGATCGTCGTTTTCTTCGTGTGCGCGTTTGATGATTTTGTCATCCACGTCGGTAAAGTTCTGGATGTAGGTTACTTCGTAGCCGCGGTAGGTTAAATAACGGCGAATGGTATCAAATACCACGATTGGGCGGGCATTGCCCAGGTGAATGTAGTTGTATGTGGTTGGGCCGCATACATACATTTTTACTTTGCCCGGTTCGATTGTTTTAAATTCCATTTTGGTGTTATTTAAGGTGTTGTGCACCATAATTGGTTTACTCATGTTTTTCATCCTCCTGTTTTGGTTCTGTCTGTTCCATTGCTTTAATTTTCTGTTCCAGTTCGGAAATACGCTGTACCATGCAGCCCAGTGCATCGGCAACCGGGTCAGGCAGGTTGTCGTGCTCTAAATCGGCTTCGTGTTTGGCATTTCGTTCTGCGTCGTGTTTCAGAATCTGGTCGTCTTTTCTGGCTACACGGCCCGGAATCCCTACTACGGTGCAGTTATCCGGCACGGCTTTTAATACAACCGAACCGGCACCGATTTTTACGTTATTGCCAACGGTAAAGGAGCCCAGCACTTTTGCACCGGCACCTACTACAACGTTGTCTCCCAGGGTTGGATGGCGTTTTCCGCTTTCTTTCCCGGTACCGCCCAGGGTAACCCCCTGGTACAGTGTTACATCATCGCCGATTTCCGCTGTTTCACCGATTACAATGCCGCAGCCGTGGTCGATAAATAACCGGCGGCCAAGCTTTGCACCCGGATGAATTTCCACCTGGGTAAACAGGCGTGCAACCTGTGAAATAAAACGTGCCAGCACAAAATGTTTTTTCTGATACAGTTTATGGGTAATTCCACGCTGAATCCAGATGGCATGCAGCCCCGGATAGTTCAGCATAACTTCAATTTTTGTTTTTGCAGCCGGGTCGCGTTCGAACACGACCTGAATATCTTCCTGCATTTGTTCAAACATAGGCAGCCTCCTCTATTGTATGTAGTCTATTGCCGTTTCACGCAGTTTTGCGAAATAAAAAAACGGCTGAACATCCCTGTATTTAGAGACGCTCAACCGTGGTTCCACTCTAGTTTCAACCCCGCACAGACAGACTGCGCCGGATTGCTTTGCGGCCGATAACGGGGCCATACGGAATCATCTACCTCTGCTTTGCAGAATCGACAACTCAACTCCCGGGTGCACTTCTTTCTGTTTTCCGTCAGGTCTGCTTGCAGCCGATGACAAACCCTCTCTGGCACTTCCCGCAGAAATACTCTACCCGTTCTCTGTTATTAGCTATTTTATTTTTCCGCTAGCTGTATTGTATGCAATGACACAGGGATTTGTCAAGAGAAATCTTACTGAAATCTCTCCGCATCACTTCTGCGTTCCAGCATAGCCACATTGCGCCATTTTTTCAGGACTTCATCATAGCCCAGTTTCGGCCGTACCCCTAAATCGGTATAGCCGCATTTACGGAACAGTTCCAGGCTTGGCAGATTATCGTCAAAAATCAGCGCTTCCAGCGTCCAGATGCCGTTTCGTTCGCTTTCTTCCGCTGCCGCTTTCAAAAGCATACGCCCCACACCCTGATGCTGATAATCATCGTGAATATAAATGCTGATTTCCGCCACACCATTATAGACTTCCCGGGCAAAGCTCGGGGCAATGGCCACCCAGCCTGCCAGAATCCCTTCCGGTGTTTCTGCCACCAGCCGGGTGTGTTTATGATGCTCCGCATCCCAGACTTCGTAGGATGGCGCCTCCTGCGCAAAGGTTGCTTTATGATGGGCAATGCCCTGTTCATAAATCGCAGCCACCTGCGGCCAGTCTGCCTCTGTCATGGCGCGTACCGTAACGGCTTGCATTACATGTTCACCGTTTTCTGCAGACGTTTTGCCACCAGTTCAGGCCCCAGTACCGGAATAATGAAATGTAAATCCGGACCGTGCATCTGGCCGGTTAACGCAACACGAATCGGCATGAATACTTTTTTCCCTTTCAGGCCGGTTTCTTTGCTGATAGTTTTAAAGATTTTTTTCACGTCATCGGCATTCCATTCCGGCAGTTCTGCCAGTTTTTCTTTTAATGCCGCAATTACGGTTGGAACATCTGGATCTGCCAGTACTTCTTTTGCTTCTTCATCTTCGATTACGATATCTTCCCCTACAAACAGGTGCATGAATTCGCCGATATCATTGATAGTGTGGATTTTTTCCTGTAATGCCTGCATAATCAGGGTTACCCACTGTTTGTCTGCTTCGGTTACTTCTTCTTTCAGGTAGCCTTCACCCTGCAGATAAGGAATTGCCAGCCCTACCAGACGTTCTACCGAACACTGGCGAATATAATGGCCGTTCAGCCATTTCAGTTTTTCCATATCGAATACAGCCGGGCTTTTGGAAACCGATTCCAGATCGAATTTTTCGATGATTTCCTCTTTGGTCATGATTTCTTCTTCGCCGCCTGGAGACCAGCCTAACAGAGCCAGGAAGTTAAACACAGCCTCTGGCAGATAACCCATTTTTTCGTACTGGGTTACAGAAGTTGCACCGTGACGTTTACTCATTTTTTTGCGGTCTTCACCTAAAATCAGAGAAATGTGCGCATATTTTGGCACATCCCAGCCTAATGCATTGTGTACTGCAATCTGGCGAGGTGTGTTGGATAAATGTTCTTCCGCACGGATAACGTGGCTGATTTCCATAGTATGGTCGTCCACAACAACTGCGAAGTTGTAAGTTGGAATGCCGTCGGATTTCACGATAACGAAGTCGCCAACGCCGTCGGATTCAAAGGTTACCACGCCGCGAACAGCGTCGTCTACCACTAATTTATCGCCGTGAGGCACATGCAGACGGATAACCGGTTTACGGCCTTCTGCAATGTATGCCGCTTTCTGTTCTTCGGTTAAATGACGGCATTTGCCGCTGTACATCGGCATATCGCCTTTTTCCATCGCTGCAGCACGTTCTGCCTCGATTTCTTCTTCGCTGCAGAAGCAGTAGTAGGCTTTGCCTTCTGCCAGCAGCTGGTC
>JAFOFM010000192.1 GCA_017387265.1 Peptococcaceae bacterium
CCAGCAGAATCAGCAAAACCAGCACAGCAGCCCGGCAGCGCCATTTACGTCTATACAAAAGAATCTCTCCTTACAGTCTGTCATTGCGATTATCAATTTATCATATATAAGTACAAGTCAATGTTTCACGTGAAACATTGATGATACATCCATTACTTTACCCCGAAAACAGCGGAATATTCATGCAGAGTATCAGTATACCGTAAAATGTGTTTCCAGACAAGTTTACGACCAAAGAAAACAGGGATAAATAAAAAATACAGCCACACAAAAAAAGCAGCCGGATTACTCCGACTGCTTTTTCAATATCATATAATTCTTATGCGGTGAAAACAGTTACGCCATCTTTAATGGTTTCCAGAATTTTAATATCTTTGATTGCCATTGGATCTACTTTTAATGGGTTTGCATCCAGAACTACCAGGTCAGCACGTTTGCCTTCTTTGATAGAACCTTTGGAGTCTTCTTCAAAGTATGCGTAAGCTGCATTGATGGTGATACCTTTCAGTGCATCGTATGCGCTGATTCTCTGATCTTCACCGATTACTCTGCCGCTGCGTGTTACACGGTTTACAGCAGTCCATACAGCGTGCAGCATGTCTGGTTTTACTACTGGTGTATCAGTGTGGAAGTTATATACTAAACCTGCATCCAGAGCGTCTTTTGCAGGGCTTACACGGCTGCCGCGAACTGGACCGAAGTTTTTCATGTGTACATCGCCCCAGTAGTTTACATGACCAACGAAAATAGATGGAATCATTTTCAGGGTTGCCATTTTTTCAATCTGGTCTTTACGAGCGGTCTGGCAGTGAATCATTGTGAAACGCAGGTTTTCTTTGTTTGGATTGTCAGACAGCGGCAGCATTTTTTCAACAGCGTTCAGATACTGGTCGCCTGTTGCGTCACCATTGCAGTGTGCTAACAGCTGAGCATCCAGATCCAGAGCCAGTTTTACACATGCTTCTACTTCTTCATCTTTTTTGATTGCAACGCCGCATTCTTCAGAACCTTCGTATGGTTCGGTCATCCATGCAGTTCTTGCCTGTGGAGAACCGTCCAGAACGATTTTGATACCGCCCAGTTTTACATGACCTTCATAGCTGCGGTGCAGAGCTTTTACAGTTTCCCATGCTTCTGCCAGAGCTGGATCATAGGATGTGTAAACGATAGTATCCATTTTTACCATGCCAGCTTTATCGAACTGCTGCATCATGTTTACAACTGCTGGAGCGGAACCGCCATCCTGTACAGTAGTGATACCGTAAGACAGGTACATATCCTGTGCAACCAGCCACAGCTGAGCCATTTTCTGCTGCATAGAAGCAAAAATACCGCCGATTAATGCGTAGGAAGCTGCTTCTGCCAGGTAACCGTCCAGACGGCCATCTTCGTAACGGCCGATTTCGCCGCCAGGAATTTCTGCCATGTCTTCATTGAAGTTTACACTTGCCAGAGCCAGGCTGTTTGCTACGATCATGTGAACGGATACGTGCATAATAACGATTGGGTGTTCTGTGGATACGCTATCCAGCAGATCACGGTGAGGATGTCTCTGTTCAGCCAGGAAGCTGTCATCGTAGTTGA
The DNA here is from genome assembly GCA_017387265.1 of Peptococcaceae bacterium. Classification (GTDB taxonomy): domain Bacteria; phylum Bacillota; class Peptococcia; order Peptococcales; family Peptococcaceae; genus UBA7185. Next base: position 1,585 of record JAFOFM010000192.1, read on the forward strand.
TACCAACTACCATTTCACCTGCTGGAATCTGTTTTTCTTCGATGTATTTTTTCAGTGCTGCTGCTACTTCGTCAAAGTTGTTGCATACTGCCAGGTCGCACAGGCTTGCAAACATTGGAGCCATAGATGCTGCGTGGCTATGTGGGTCAATGAAAGAAGGCATCAGGGTTTTGCCCTGTAAGTCAACGATTTCGCAGTCTGCGCCTTTCTGTGCTGCTACTTCGTCGTATGTGCCTGCAGCTTTGATTTTGCCGTCTGCTACCAGAACTGCTTCTACATACTGGCCTTCGCCTTCCATGGTGATAATATCACCGTTAAAATATAATTTTTCCATAGTTACGAATCCTCCTGAAAATAAAAATTTATTATTATAGAACCGTACAACTAGCTATATAGCAATTATACATAAAAATATAACAAATAAATAATATCATTTGGCGTATAAGAATATAGCTTGTTTTGCATATATGTTTCATGCAGATATTTCACGTATTTAAAGAAAAAAGAAGTGCAGCCGAACAACCCGGCTGCACTGAATAAACAATATGGTTATGCGTGTTATTATGCTTTATAAACACTTACCCCGTCTTTAATGGTTTCTACTACTTTAATATCTTTAATTGCCATTGGGTCCACTTTCAGAGGGTTTGCATTTAAGATGGTCAGGTCGGCACGTTTGCCTTCTTTAATAGAACCTTTGGAATCTTCTTCAAAGTACGCATATGCACCGTTAATAGTAATTGCTTTCAGCGCATCATATACGCCTACTTTCTGATCTTCCCCGATTACACGGCCGCTGCGGGTTACACGATTTACCGCTGCCCATACAGAATGCATCAGATCCGGTCTGGTAACCGGTGTATCAGTATGGAAGTTATACACTAAACCTAAATCCAGGGCATCTTTTACAGGACTTACACGGCTGCCGCGCACATCCCCGAAGTTTTTCATGTGCACATCGCCCCAGTAGTTTACATGGCCTGTAAAAATGGACGGAATCATACCGTATTTCGCCATTTTTTCAAACTGGTCTCTGCGAGCAGTCTGACAGTGAATCATAGTGAAACGCAGATTGTCTTTATTGGCATTATCAGACTCATTGTAAGCGGTTTCAAAAGCGTTCAGGAACTGATCCCCTGCTGCATCGCCGTTACAATGCACCAGTGTCTGCATATCATCTGCCAGTGCTTTCTGCATGCATTCCAGTACAAACGCATCCTCTAAAATCGGAACACCACAGCCGCCGCCCACATAAGGTTCGGTCATCCATGCGGTTCTTGCCTGCGGAGAACCATCTAATACTAATTTATAGCCGCCTACTTTAATGTGACCTTTGTACTGTTTAATCTGTTCTGGATTTGCTTCACGAATCTGGTCAATTTCACCGCCTAACGAACCGAAGGTAGGGAATACCACTACGTCCATTTTTACTTTACCAGCCTGATCCAGTGCATTTAACAGAGTCAGATTGCCCTGATTGCCGGCACCTTCCTGAACCGTGGTGATACCGTTAGATAAGTATAAATTCTGACCGAAATCCCAGACTGCAGCTACATCGGCCATAACTTTTGCCAGTGTGCCGAATACCAGCGGATACATCGCAGCCTCTGCCAGATACCCATTAATGCGGCCATCTTCATAACGACCCACTTCGCCGCCAGGAACATCAGCCATATCATCGGCATAGTTGATATTTTTCAGTGCATAGCTGTTGCCGCATGCTGCATGAATGGAAACATGAACAGCACTTACCGGATGTTCAGTGGATACGCGATCCAGCACATCGCGTGTCGGATGCGCCTGTTCAGCCAGGAAGTTATTATCATAGTTTACGCCAATTACCGGTTCACCGGCTGGAATCTGGCGTTCTTCTAAAAATGCTTTCATAGCATCTACAATTTCGTCAAAGTTATTGCATACCGATAAATCACACAGGCTGGCAAATGCAGGGGTCATTGTTGCATGACCATGGGCATCAATAAAGCCCGGCATCAGAGTTTTGCCCTGTAAATCAACCAGTTCGCAGTCCGCACTTTTCTGCGCTGCTACCGCATCATATGCACCTGCTGCTTTAATTTTGCCATCTGCAACCAGAACAGCTTCAACGTACTGGCCTTCGCCTTCCATAGTGATAATATCACCATTAAAATATAATGTTTCCATTTGTTTCTCTCCTTCGTGATTTGTTTTCATTTGCGTTTATTTTTAATACAACCGAACTTCTTTCGATTTGCAGCTTTTACGCATTCATAAAAAATACCGGCGTCCGCAGACAACCAGTCTCTTTTCTATAACGATTATTATATAGAACACCATCAAAAATGAACAATATTATTTAGTATATGTTATCGCTTTGCTTATTTATTGTTTTGTTATACGTTTCAATCCGTCCTGTGCTTTTTTCCACATTTCCAGTAATACCTGATATTAAAATTCTTTTCGCTATAGAAATAAATTTGCTACTGCTTTTCCAGTTATGTTATACTATAATCTAAAGGGGAGTACGGAATTGTATACAGTATCCGTAGTCCTGTAACATATTTGTGCTAACTCAAAATCTAATTTTTATAAAAGAAAGGTGATTTTAAAATGTCTAACTATGTAAGTAAAAAAGTTGCTGATCTGCCACCATCCGGGATTCGTAAATTCTTCGACCTGGCTGCAACTGTAGAAGGCTGCATCTCCTTAAGTATCGGTGAACCAGACTTCGTAACACCAAAACTGATGATGGATGCTGCTATCGAATCTCTGAACAACGGTAAAACCGCTTACACATCCAACGCTGGTTTACTGGAACTGCGTCAGGAAATCTGCAACTACCTGACAAAATATGAACTGAGCTACGATGCTGCTAGCGAAGTACTGGTAACTGTAGGTGCTTCCGAAGCAATCGACCTGGCTTTCCGTGCATTATTAGCACCTGGCGATGAAGTTCTGATTCCAGACCCATCTTTCGTTTGCTACGGCCCATTAACCACAATGGCTGGCGGTACACCAGTAGCTGTTGACACATTCGAAAAAGATGAATTCCGCTTAACAGCAGAAGAACTGGAAAAGAAAATCACTCCTAACTCCAAAGTTCTGTTACTGCCATATCCAAACAACCCAACTGGCGGTATCATGAAAAAAGAAGACTACGAAGCAATCGCTGAAGTAGTTGTAAAACACGACCTGTTCGTAATCTGTGACGAAATCTACAGTGAACTGGTATACGGCGGCGAAAAACACTACTCCTTCGCAGCTCTGCCAGGCATGAAAGATCGTTCTCTGGTACTGAACGGCTGCTCCAAAGCATTCGCTATGACCGGCTGGAGAATTGGTTTTGCTTGCGGTCCTAAAGATGTAATCGCAGCTGTTACCAAAATCCATCAGTACGGCATCATGAGTGCTCCAACCATGGGTCAGTACGCAGCACTGGAAGGCTTACGCAACGGTGCAGAAGAAGTTGCTAAAATGGTAGAATCCTACGACGAAAGAAGAAAAGTAATCGTACAGGGCTTCCGTGATATGGGTCTGTCCTGCTTCGAACCAAAAGGCGCTTTCTACTGCTTCCCATCCATCCAGAGCACAGGTTTAAGCAGTGAAGAATTCTGCGAAAAACTGTTACTGGCTGAAAAAGTTGCAGTTGTTCCTGGTAACGCATTCGGTGCAAGCGGTGAAGGTTTCATCCGTTGCAGCTATGCTTCCTCCATGGAAAACATCAAAGAAGCACTGGTTCGTATCGAACGTTTCATCAACAGCTTAAAATAAGATTTTTATTCTTTCGGGAGACCATTATGGTCTCCCGTTTTATTTTATTAACGATATATATCGAAGGTCGGTATCAATTTTCTGACACCCTCGTAAAATGGACATCTGCTTGCTGCGTCCTTTGCACTTTGGACTTCATCCAGTTCGTTCGGACTCGCTTCGCATCTGTTCATTTTAATCTCGACGCGCAGAAAATGGTATCCGACCTTCTTTTTTTGAGTTTTGATATATGATCATGGTTGTGTAAACAGGTCAGAAATACTAAAAAATGAACATTCACAAAAAAACTTTAAAAAATCCAAAAAAAATTGAAATTTATGCTTGACTTTTCAACCAACAGTCTGTATTATATATAACTGTGGCTGACAGATAACAGCCACGAAGCCCAAATGCGCTATTAGCTCAGTCGGCAGAGCACCTGACTTTTAATCAGGGTGTCCCGCGTTCGAGTCGCGGATAGCGCATCATTTTATGGCATGTTGGAGAAGGGGCTTAACTCACCAGCCTTTCACGCTGGCATTCACGGGTTCGAATCCCGTACATGTCATTTTTAATATGGCGCAGTAGTTCAGCCGGTTAGAATGCCAGCCTGTCACGCTGGAGGTCGAGGGTTCGAGTCCCTTCTGCGTCGTATTTGCCTCGATAGCTCAGTCGGTAGAGC
>JAFOFM010000002.1 GCA_017387265.1 Peptococcaceae bacterium
ATTGCAATCTAAAAATACCTGTTGTTCAGGTGATGTGAATTAAGCAGCAGCAGGAACAGCCAGATTTGCGAACCGGCGTATTTCGAAACCAGATGGACAGCAGCATAGATTTGTTTTTATGAGGCAGACAACGTCTGCACGAAGAAAACAAATCAGGCTGATGTCCAGATATTGAGGAAAAGCCGGGAAAGCAAACTGCCTGTTTCTGCTGCGGTTCGCTATATCTCCCGCACGGATAATAAAAAAACTGCACCACGGAAATCCGTGATGCAGTGGAAAATCGTATTGATTTTGAACCAGTCGTTCTGATTAGAACAGGCCGGAGATTCTGCCGTCGTTGTCCACGTCGATTTTTTCTGCGGATGGAACTTTTGGCAGACCAGGCATGGTCATGATATCACCGGTGTAAACAACGATGAAGCCCGCACCTGCGGATACTTTTACGTTGCTGATGGTGATGCGGAAGCCTTCTGGAGCACCCAGCAGAGTCTGGTTGTCGGAGAAGGAGTACTGGGTTTTTGCCATACAGATTGGCAGTTTGTCGTAGCCCAGGTCTTCCAGCTGTTTGATTGCTTTTTTCGCATTTGGTGTGTAGTCTACGCCAGCACCATGATAAATTTTGGTTACTACTGCGTTGATTTTATCCATGATGGATGCTTCTACATCGTAAGTGAACTGCAGTTTGCCAGCACCAGCATCGGTTAAGCGGATAACTTCTTCAGCCAGTTCTTTGCCGCCTTCGCTGCCTTTGCCCCAAACTTCAGACAGAGCTACGTTAACGCCCAGCTCTTTACATTTATCGTAAATCAGCTGCAGTTCTGCTTCGGTATCGGTTGGGAAGCGGTTGATTGCAACCACTGCAGGCAGACCAAAGCTCTGTGTAATGTTTTCAATATGACGCAGCAGGTTTGGAATCCCTTTTTCCAGAGCTTCCAGGTTTTCGCTGTTCAGATCTGTTTTTGCAACACCGCCATTGTATTTCAGTGCACGAACAGTTGCAACGATTACAACTACATCCGGCTGAATACCCATTTTACGGCATTTGATGTCTAAGAATTTTTCTGCACCCAGGTCAGCACCGAAGCCAGCTTCGGTTACTACGTAGTCACCCAGTTTCAGAGCCATGCTGGTAGCCATGATACTGTTGCAGCCATGTGCAATGTTTGCGAATGGGCCGCCGTGAATAAATGCAGGTGTTTTTTCCAGTGTCTGAACCAGGTTTGGTTTCAGAGCATCTTTTAACAGAGCAGCCATTGCGCCCTGTGCATTCAGCTGACCAGCGGTAATTGGCTCATCTTTGAAGCTGTAGCCGATTACAATGCTTGCCAGTTTCTGTTTTAAGTCGTCGATATCGCTGGACAGACACAGAATTGCCATGATTTCAGAAGCAACAGTGATATCAAAGCCATCTTCACGAGGCATACCGTTTGGTTTGCCGTGCAGACCGCTTACGATATAACGCAGCTGACGGTCATTCATGTCTACGCAGCGTTTCCATGTAATTCTGCGAGGGTCGATGCCTAATACATTGCCCTGCTGAATGTGGTTGTCGATCATAGCTGCTAACAGGTTGTTTGCAGCACCGATTGCATGCATATCACCTGTAAAGTGCAGGTTGATATCTTCCATTGGTACTACCTGTGCATAGCCGCCGCCTGCAGCGCCGCCTTTCACACCGAATACAGGCCCTAAAGAAGGTTCACGCAGAGCGATAACAGTCTTTTTACCCATAGCGGATAACGCATCCCCTAAACCAACTGTTGTAGTGGTTTTACCTTCCCCGGCAGGAGTAGGGTTGATTGCTGTTACCAGAATCAGTTTGCCGTTTGGCTTGTTCTGATACTCTTTCAGCATACGATAGTCAATTTTTGCTTTGTATTTGCCGTAATTTTCTACGTATTCATCCTGGATTTCCAGTTTATCAGCGATTGTATTAATCACTGCCATTTCTGTTTCCTGTGCGATTTCAATGTCACTTTTAAAACCCATTGTTTTCAGCTCCCTATATCAAAGATTATTTATATATTTTATCATATAGAGCTATATTTTGTCTATTCAGCCGGATAACATTTCTCGCACTTTTTTCAGTGCACTGCGTTCCAGACGGGACACCTGCACCTGCGAAATACCAATGCGTTTTGCCACTTCTATCTGTGTCTGGTCACGATAAAAACGCAGGTAAAGAATGTGTTTCTCCCGCTCCGGCAAACGATCCATTACTTCCCCCAGCGCCATATGTTCCAGAAATTTTGTATCATCCTCCCGGTCTGCCAGCTGATCGATAACATAAATGGCATCTCCATCATCCTGATACAGTTCTTCGTGAATCGAAGTCAGATACTGCGTCGCTTCCAGAGCCTCTGTCAGTTCTTCCGGAGTCAGCTCCAGCTTTGCAGCTACTTCGTGCAGAGTCGGCACACGCCCCAGTTCTTTCGTAAGTGCCTCCTCAGTATAACGGATGCGGATTCCCGTTTCTTTTAAAGACCGGCTGATTTTAATCGGTCCGTCATCCCGGAGAAACCGCCGGATCTCCCCGATAATCATAGGAACCGCATAGGTAGAAAACCGCACATTATATGTTGTGTCAAATTTGTCGATGGCTTTCATAAGCCCGATGGTTCCAATCTGAAACAGATCTTCCATCTCATAGCCGCGGCCGGCAAAACGCTGAATCAGGTTAAAAACCAGCCGCAGATTGCAGTTAATCAGGCGTTCCCGTGCTGCTTCATCTCCTGTTTTGGCCTGCAAAAGCAGAGCCTGTGCTTCTTCGTTTGTTAATAAGGGAAATCGCGGTAAATTCATTTCACTTAATCTACCTGCCATGCTGTCACCTTATCCCGCATCACTGACTGGCTGTGCTGACGCCGGCAGTTTTTTATGCATAATGACGGTTGTGCCTTTCCCTGGTTCTGAAAATACGTCTATGTCATCCATAAACGTCTGCATAAACACAAATCCCAGCCCCATGTGTTCTTCCCGCGTTGAAAATGCCGGCTCCATTGCCTGTGCAATATCGGCAATCCCTACACCATCATCCTGCACCTGTATGGTGAGATTTCGATTCTGCACCGCCATCGTTACCGTTACAATTCGATTTTCTGCATTGTTATAGCCGTGAATCATGCTGTTTGAAACTGCCTCTGACAAAGCAATTTTAATTTCATCCAGCACATCCAGCGTTAAATCATAGGCATACAGAAATCCGCCGGCCATCATGCGCACCAGCGACACATTCTCCCCGATACTCTTTATTTGCAGTGTTACCTGATTATCGTTTCCCATAGCCTTCCCCCCTCGCAGTTTTCGATGCATCCTGCCGCATCACCGGCATCAGTTTTTTCATGCCGGAAATCTCCAGCAAACGATATACACGTTCCGACGCATCACAAATCATCATCCGGCCCTGCCGGCCATGCATTGTTTTATAACAGCCAATCAGCATCCCCAGCCCCGAACTGTCAATAAACGTAACCTCGCGCAGATTCACAATCAGCTGATGAAAACTGCCTCTGCTGCACAAAATTCCGTCCAGCTGCTCGCGTACCCGTTTTGCCGATACCAGATCCAGATCTCCCTGCGGATAAAGCGTCAGCGTATCTTTTTCCAGTTTCCACTCCAAAACAACCACTTCCTTTATATTCCAGATATTATCTTTTTCGGGATAACCAGCGCATTTCCTTCCAGTAAACGGAAAAATATAAAAGAGGTCTGACGGAACTCCGTCAGACCTCTGGTTATTCAATCGATTTTTATTTAGTTTTTGACTACTTCGTAAACAGAACTTCTGTCGGTATAGTAAATGGTGATGCTGTCATTTCTGGTCAGGCTGGATGCCGCAAACTGCGAGGTAGAGTCTTTCTTATGGCAGTAGCAGCCGTTTACCAGGGTATAGTAATAGCCCTGCTCATCGCTTAAGAACTGAATCAGACCGTCCGTTGCATAACGAACTTTGTCGGTTTTGCTGTTCAGTACAGTAATTACCTGTTTGCCAGAAGAACCAGAACCGGTAAGAATACGATCCCCTACGCTGATTTTGCTTAA
>JAFOFM010000193.1 GCA_017387265.1 Peptococcaceae bacterium
AATGCTGAACTGCGACTTATCTGAGCTGGATACACGCCTTTTATACAGCATTGCCTTCATGTTAAAGAAAATTATGTAGGTTGTTCACAGAAAATCAAAGCATGTGTGCCAAAGCACAGCAAAAGTTATGCTTTGAGATATTGAAAATTTTTTGTAATGATATATTATATTTATAGGTAGTATGAGAGGAATCCGATAAGGTCGAAATAAACAGTATCGATTCCTTCTTAAAAAATAATTTTTATATTTTGAAAGGATGGTAATTCAAAAATGGCATTAACAGGTAAAGAAGTATCTCAGATGCATGCTCAGTACATTGCACAGTCTTGGTCCAAATCCGGCGGTGCTGCAAGACCAATCAAAAGCGGTAAAGGTATCTATCTGTACGACTACGATGGTAACGAAATCGCTGACATGAGCTCCCTGCTGGTATGCGCTAACTTAGGTCACAGCCTGCCAGAAATGGTAGAAGCTATCAAAGCTCAGGCTGACCAGATCTGCTTCGTAGCTCCTTGCTACTCCACAGAAGCTAAATCCACTCTGGCTAAAAAAATCGTTGGTATCGCTGGTGAAGATCACTTCCAGCGCGTACTGTTCACCAACGGTGGTGCTGAAGCGAACGAAAACGCTATGAAAATCGCTCGTAACTACACAGGCCGTACAAAAATCTTCAACCGTTACAGAAGCTACCACGGTGCTTCCCTGGGTGCTTCCAATGCATCTGGTGACTGGAGACGTTTCGCTGCTGAAGTTGGTGGCGCTAATGGCTTCGTAAAATTCATCGATCCATACACATATCATGATGGTTGGAACCCAGAAGATGAAGAAAAAGCAACAGCTTACTACCTGCACCTGTTAGAAGAACAGCTGCACTATGAAGGCGTTCAGAACATCGCTGCTATCATGATGGAATCCATCACAGGCGCTAACGGCGTTCTGATCCCACCTAAAGGTTACATGGAAGGCGTACGCGCTCTGTGCGACAAATACGGCATCCTGATGATCTGCGACGAAGTTATGGCTGGTTTCGGTCGTACCGGTAAAATGTTCTGCTGGCAGAACTTCGATATCGTTCCAGATATCATCACATTCGCTAAAGGTGTTAACTGCGGTTACGTTCCACTGGGCGGCGTAGTTATGTCCAAAGAAATCTCCAAATACTTCGAAGAAAACGTTCTGCAGTGCGGTCTGACCTACTCCGGTCATACACTGGCTTGCGCAGCTGGTAACGCAGCTGTTGACTACTACCTGAACAACAACGTTTGTGACCATGTAGTAGAAGTTGGTAAAGTTCTGGGCGCTTGGCTGAACGAAATGAAAGAAAAACACGCTTGCATTGGTGAAGTTCGTCAGATCGGTCTGTTCTCCGCTATCGAACTGGTTAAAGACAAAGAAACCCGTGAACCACTGGATTTCTACGGCAAACCAAATGCAATCAAAGCTCAGGCTATTGCTAAATTAGAAAACGAATACAACATTCACACCTATGGTCGTGAAAACACAATCTCCATTTGTCCTCCACTGATCATCACCGAAGAACAGCTGGTAGCAGTACTGCCAAAATTCGATGAAGTTCTGACATGGATCGACGAACAGCTGCCAACATTAGAAAAAGATGCTAACTACACAACAGCTGTTGCTTGCTTCAGAAAATAATTTAAAACCATGAATTTTATGACAGGCTGTCTATTTTAATATGAGTAGATGGCCTGTCTTACTAAAACGGGATTTTCCGTAGACTATTTTTCAAATATTCGAAAGGTGGATTTTATAATCATGGCATCTTGGAACTATATTCAGCCAGTTGAAATCAGATTCGGCGCTGGCTTAGTAAACAAAATCGATGAATTCGCAAAAGAACTGGGCGTAGAAAACGGTCTGTTAGTAGCAGACAAATTCTTCATGTCCAACGGTCTGGCTCAGAAAATCGTTGACAGCAGCAACGGTGCTTTAACAGCTGCTTTCGGTGATGTTTCTCCAAACCCAGACGTAACAGAAATCGATGCTTGTGCTGAACTGATCAGACAGAACAAACACGGCTTCGTAGTAGCACTGGGTGGCGGTTCCGCTCTGGACGCTGCTAAAGCTGCTGCAAGTGTTTGCATGACCAACGATTCCATCTCCGTATACCACGGTACTGGCGTTGCTCTGCCACCAGAACACCTGCCACTGATCGCTGTACCAACAACATCCGGTACTGGTTCCGAAGTTACAAAAGTATCTGTAGTAACCAACCATGCTATTGGTAAAAAATGCCCAATCAACTCCATGAACTTCTACCCAACACTGGCAGTAGTTGACCCAGAATTAACCTACAGCTGCCCACCAAAAGTAACTGCAGGTTGCGGTATCGACGTACTGTGCCACGCTGTTGAAGGTTTCTGGAGCAAAAACCATCAGCCAATCTGTGACGCTGTAGCTCTGGAAGCTTGCCGTCTGGTATTCAAATATCTGTATCGTGCATACGAAAACCCTAACGATGTAGAAGCTCGTGAAAAAATGGCTGAAGCATCCGTAATGGCTGGTCTGGCATTCACTATTCCTCTGACAACTGGTTCCCATGCTTGTTCCTTCCCATTAACCAACATCCACGGCATTCCACACGGTGAAGCTTGCGGTATCACATTAGACTACTTCGCAAGAATCAACGCTAAAGATGCAGAAGTTGGTCCTCGTATGAACGAATTCGCTCAGAACCTGGGCTTCAAAGATATGCTGGAAATGGCTGACGCTATCCACGATCTGAAAGCTAGCATGGGTCTGAGAAACGGTCTGAAAGACCTGAACCTGACTGAAGAACAGATCGCTGATCTGTGCCGCATCAGTGTTCATCCAAACCTGCGCAACAACCCAGTATACATCACTGACGAAATGTTAGATGAAATGTATCACTACCTGGCTTCCCAGAACTAATTTTAGTTCTTGAGATAAGCTTATTCACAGCGTATCGCTTCGGCGGTACGCTGTTTTTTTATTGAATTTTACCGGGCGGGCTGAGCTGTGTAACATTAATGCGATATGTATCGTATGTCTGCGTATTTCATTTATTGTGCGTATTGATTTTTTTGTGTCAGCTACATAAGAAAGCTGTATTTTAACGAAATTTCATGAAAAATGTATAGTGTATGCATTTGTATTATATGTAAATTTTCGCTCTTTATACGGCAAATATGAGCCTCTATCAGCCTTGCAATAAGAGATGGATACCTGTTTCTATTTCTGGTTTGTATATTTCTATCTGACCAGTGAAAATATTAAATCTGTTATGTTTAGTATGTTTAAATGAGTCTGTATGGGGTAAAAAATAATTAACAATAAAACTGTCAGGAAAGGAGGCAGGAAAATGGATATTATTATCATGGGCGTTGGCGGTTCTTTAATCTTTTTGGCGATTACCTGGTTATGCATTCGGCATAATAAAAAAGAAATTGAAAGAAATCCGGATTATAAAATTCAGGGCGTTGATGAATAGTTACAAAACAAAAAGGCGATTTACCAGTCATTTCAGCATGATTGATAAATCGCCTTTTTTTTAGTTACTTATTTTAGTAATTAATTTGCGTAGCTTGCTGCCGCGTGGAAACGCTGCAGATACAGTGCCAGAGTGGCACGTTTGATGGTGTTGTTGTACAGGGTCATGGTGCTGTCTACTTCACCGGTACCCAGAACAATTTTATGGTCCATACTCCAGATTAAAGCGCGGATACCTTCTTCCGGCAGTTCCGGATAGTTGGTCATCAGCTGGGAAATATCCATCTGTTCGTAGGATGCATCTGGACATTGACGGTACATAAACTTGGAAAGTTCCCCGATAGTAATCGGTTCGCTCCAGAGGGCAGCATCGTCCAGAATTCCTTCTTCCAGCGCCCAGGTGAGTGCGGCTTCCTGTTCCGGCACCTCGGTAACAGCAGGAGAACCGGCCATTAAATACATTGTATTCAGACAGTCCGAAACATACTGTTTGCTTTCTGCCCCGAAAACGGTTTCACCTTTTGGTTCCATATAGCCGTTAGCTACCATGAATACAACAGCAGATTCTTTATATGGGTCTTTAATATCCTCGTAGTTTACAATGCCTTCGCTGTCCGACTCTACGCCATAGATGAAGCCGTAGTAATCGTTTGTGAGAATTGCAGAGGATAAGGTAAAGATGTTGCTTACATAATTCAGATAATTCTGCAGAGTGTCTTTTTCGATGGTAATCGAAGGATCGTGCGGAATTACTTCGCCATTATTTGCGTTATAACGGAAATCTTTTGTGATAAAGCTGCGGTCGTAAAGCAGTGCCAGATGCGGTGCATCAGACAGTACGTCTTTACCGGCCAGCAGACGGGAATCATAATCCACACCTAAAAGATTCAGCACAGTTGGCAGAATATCGATAGAACTGCAGTATTCATCCACCTGTACCGCTTCCATGCCAGGTACGTAGCAGATGAAGCTGTTGCGGTAACATTCAAATGCAGAATCAACTTCTGTACCAGCCAGCTCGTTGAAATCCTCATCGGTTAAACCGTAAGGATAATGGTCTGCAGTCAGAACAATCATGGTATTGTCCGCTTTGCCTGCTGCTTCCAGCTCTTTCATCAGAGCCTGCAGTGCATATTCCACTTCCAGGTTGCAGGCAATATAAGCCTGAACCGGTTCAGAATAAGGCAGGTGGGCAACTTTGTCACGATGTTTCGCACTCATATCGTTGGTCCAGTCATACTGATAATGGCCGCTGTAGGTCATGTAGTATGCATGAAACGGTTTTTTGCTGCGAATGAAATCTTTCATAGATTCCTTCATCATGTCATGGTCGGAATACGGATTGCTTGCCGCCAGATTTAAGCCCATACCGACCGATTTAAATTCATAGCCCATGTTTGGATGGGTGATATAACGGTCGTAGAAAGATCCGTAATAGTTGTGGTAGGCATAGGTTTCATACCCCTGTTCTCCCAGTGCATTGCCCAGACAGAACGGCAGATAGTTGTCAGCCGATTCATTGAAGCAGGACTCGATTTTGTTGTGGGAGAAATCCGGCAGAAGACCCATACAGAAAGCATATTCCCCGTTTGTTGTAGTGTTGCGGAACGAGTTATAGAAATTGTTAAACACAAAACCGCTATTGGCCAGTTTGTACAGAGTTGGTGTCATTTCCGGGTCAATTACCAGCGGATTAAAGGCTTCAGCAC
>JAFOFM010000194.1 GCA_017387265.1 Peptococcaceae bacterium
ACTGCAACACACGGCAGAATAATCATCATTGCAATACGCAGATAATAATCGCTCAGAAAAAGTGCCAGTTTAGCACCAATCACAGAACCAATCAGAGCAAATGCCGCAGTCTGTAAAGCTGCTTTCATATGCAGGTTTCCGCTTTTAATAAAGCGCACGGTAGCAATGAGCGTTCCCACAGCAGCTGAAAATTTATTGGATGCAATCGCCATATGAGCCGGCATCCCGGTAATCATATAAGCCGGCAGCGAAATCAGCCCGCCTCCGCCTGCAATGGCATCCACAAAGGCCGCAAAAAATACCAGTGGACAAACCACCAGCAGCATTTCCATTAAAGACATCTTTTGTTCCTCTTCTTTCCCATCTCTTCCGTATCATCCAAATAGTATTCCTTTCTTCAAATACCTTTCAGAGACACCTTTTCTATTTTACCGCACCCGTCTTTAATGTCAATACAGGCAGTGCAAATCCCGCTGCAAAATATTGCTGATGAAACACCGTTATAAAAACACATCTTCACACAGACTGGCAGCTTATCATATTCTGTACGGGAGGGATGCATATGGTCGCCGCTGTAATTCCAGCTTATAATGAAGAAGAAAATATCCAGTCCGTACTGGATAATCTGGCACATCTGCTTTCACTGGATCTCATTATTCCTGTACTGAACGGATGCACAGATTGTACGCGAGATATTGTCCTTGCTCACCCTCTTGCTGCAAGAACAAAACTCATAGACGATCCACTCCCCCTTGGCATCGATGTGCCTCGCAGCCGAGGCGCTCTCTTTGCCTTGAACATGGGTGCAGATGCGGTTTTATTTGTCGATGGAGATTTGCAGGGAAACTATACTTTCTGTCTGGAACAGTTAATCTGCGAAACACTTCATCATAATTGCGACCTGGCGCTGACAAACTGTTACCCGTATATAGGCTTTCGCTCTGATACAGCTCGCAGCGTATTACACTATCGGGAAAAGCTTAATCGCAAACTTGGTATTTTTTCCACTATCGGCCTTGCCACACCATCGCACGGCCCGCACTGTGTATCCAGACGACTGCTCAGCACTGTCGGCACAGCTTGTCTTTCCATTCCACCACTTATGCTCGCAAAAGCTGCCCAGGCGCATTTAACAATCCGTGTTGCTGCGAGACTCTCTGCAAACCAGTGGAAATCGGCAGAACGAGGTGATATTCATAATCAGAAAATAGCTGATACCATCATCGGAGATTGCATTGAAGCTATGCAGTATCTGAATCATGAGCCAAGAACCAGAGAAGAAAAAGGAGTCCGATATCTGGGATATCGAACTCCAAAACAACTCATTTAATTGCCAAAAACATGATTACCGATTCTAGTCTGAATCTCACGGGTCCAGATCCATTTGCTCGTTGCTGTTACCGGATTCCAGTAATATAGACATCCATCGGTAGGGTCTTCGCCCTGTATAGCTTCCAGAGCCGCCTGATAGGCAGTCCTGTTCGGCGTCAGATAATACTGGCCATCACTGACACAGGTAAAAGCGTTTTTCTGAAACACAACGCCATGCAGTGTATCCGGGAAGTCTTCATTCTCCAGCCGGTTGAGCACAACCGCGGCCACAGCTACCTGTCCATCGTAAATTTCTCCTCGAGCCTCGCCATATACCACTTTTGCCAGCATATCCCACTCTGCCTGTGTATAGGTTCGCTGGTAGCGTCCTCCGCGTGAAGAGGAAACGCGAGCACCATGGTTATCTGTTTTTACTGTATTGGCAGACGGAATCTTTAAAATCTGTCCAACGCGAATGTTGCTGCTGGACAGACCATTCAGTTTCTGAATATCGCGCACCGTGCAGCCATAACGTTCTGCCAGTTTATAAAGCGATTCGCCATCTGCTACGCGATGCGATAGATACTCTGCCGGAATTTCCAGTGTCTGCCCAATCATAATTTTTGAGCCCTGCAGATGATTGGCCCGTTTCAGTTCTTCTACGGTAATCTTATGATTACTGGCGATGGTATACAGGGAATCGCCTGCTTTTACCAGATAAGTATCGGCCAGGGCTGTCCCGCCACCAAACATAAGGCTACAGCTCAGAAACATTGCTGTGACTACCGTCAAGGCTGTTTGTCGATTCATAATAGTACCTCCTTGTTTTCGTCTTTGTCAGTATAACCTGCCGTTGCATGCATTTCACTAGGGAATGACTGGAAATCAATTTACCCCCTTGCCCTGTATCCGTTTAATAAGTATAATTAATTTATTAGATAAACTCGAAGGGGAATGAGACATGACAAAAAAAATTCAGATTTGCATGGGCAGCGCCTGCCATTTAAAAGGTGCACCATTAATTGCACAGGCTTTACAGGTAGAACTGGAGCGTCGTGAAGCTGCTGGTGAAGTTCTGTTTGAGCTGGCCGGTTCGTTCTGCCAGAGCCAGTGTGCTGACGGCGTAATTGTACGTGTAAACGGAGAAACTTATCAGCATGTTACTGCTGCTGATGTTCCACGTCTCGTTGAAATCTGTTTACAGGGGGAATAGTCTATGTTTCCAATTATTAATAATATGGGTAACTGTCGAGACTGTTACCGCTGTCTGCGAAACTGTGATGTAAAAGCAATCAGTTTCCGCACTGGTCATGCCAAAATTATGACAGACCAGTGTGTATTATGCGGCCGCTGTGTAAAGGAATGTCCACAGTATACCAAAAGTATCGTCGACCAGATTCCAAAACTGGAAGAGATGCTGAAAACAGAAAAAGTAGTCCTCAGTCTGACTCCGGTTTATGTGAACCATTTTCATCAGTGGAGCCAGGAAGAAATCTGGGCGCGTTTAAAACTGATTGGTTTCTATGCTATTGAAGAAATCGCAGTCAATGCAGAACCATTTTTAGATACGTATGCAGAGCTTTTACAGAATACTGACAAATATATTATTTCCAGCCATTGCCCGATTATAGTCAACCTGATTGAGCAAAAATTCCCGAAACTGCTGGATCATCTTGCACCAATCGAAGATGAGGCTGTGGTTCATGCCCGTCTTTTAAAACAGAAATACGGTCCGGATATTAAAGTGGTGCATATTTCTCCATGTCTCAGCATGTTAGGCAGAAACAATGATATTGACCTGACTCTGACTCTGGATCAGGCACTGGACTTTATCTTCAGCCGTAAAGTAGATAAAGAAGAACTGGCTAAAGTAGAAGTTGAACTGACTTCTCATAAACCTCTCGGGGTGCCGCTGGCTATGGCCGGAGAACTGATGCAGGCCATGGTAGACCGCGGCGTCGTTTCCACTAACGAAGTGCAGTATCTCTCCGGGTTAAGCACCTGTATTGCAGCTTTAGAAGAGCTGGAAAAAACACCAGACTTCGCCTGCCGCTTTATTGAACTGGATGGCTGCCGAAACGGCTGCGTAGGCGGCTTTGGTTTAGAAAAACGAGGCATTCTGGAGAAAAAACTGGAAATCAAAAACTATTATCATAAATACAGTCATAAACCGATTCGTCATTTTGCTGAAACACCGGATACCAGCCGCGTGTTTGAAAATCGCTACAAAGAGCCGGAGAAAGTAGAAACCAAACGAATCCGTGAAATTCTCTCGAACCTGAAACAATATAACAAACGCGTAATGAACTGTGGTGCCTGCGGATATGACAGCTGTTACGAAAAAGCATTAGCGGTTGCAAGAGGTCATGCGGAAGAAAAAATGTGCCAGACCTACATGCGTGGTCGTGCTGAATCGACTGCCAATACAGCTATTCGAAGCAACCCGAACGCTATCATTATTTTCGACCAGGATTTTATTATCCAGGAATTTAACCCTGCCGCCCGCGATATGTTTAAAGCCTACAACCTGCAGGTTGGCAATGCAATTTTTGAATATATCGACCACCGTGATTTCGAAAAAGTTGTAGAAACCGGTCGAGGGATTAAAGACCAGATTGTCCACTATGATGATATTAATCTGGTGACTCGTCAGAATGTTGTACGAATGCAGGGTACCCAGAATCAGTACATGGCAATTATTTCGGATATTACGAAAGATGAAATGAAACGTGCCGAGTTGGATAAAATGCGCGAAGAAACACTGAGCAAAGCAAATCAGGTTATCAATAACCAAATGTATGTTGCACAGCAGATCGCCAGCCTTTTAGGCGAAACTACCGCTGACACAAAAATTATTCTGCTCGACTTAATCAAACAGTTCAACCAGGAAAAGGAGCTTGATCAATGAGTTTAATCTGCGAAGTTGGTAAAACCCAGTTAGTTAAACATGGTGAAGTTACCTGCGGCGATTCGGTTGAAATCGTTCGTAATCCAGACGAAACTGTTGTAGTGCTTTCGGACGGTCTGGGCAGCGGCGTAAAAGCTAATATTCTGTCTAATCTGACTACTAAAATTATTTCTAAAATGGTCAGCAGCAAGGTTCCGTTATCAGATATCGTAGAAACTATTGTAGGTACTCTGCCTGTGTGCTCAGTACGAGGCGTAGCCTATTCTACTTTTACGATTCTGAAAATTTCTCCGGCTGGAGAAGTCGATATTATCGATTTTGACGGTTTGCCGCCAATTCTGATTAAAAACGGCCTGGTAGAAGTGGTAGAACGGGAAACCGAGGAGATTTTTGATAAACAGATTAACAAAGCACACCTGAAACTGAATGAAGGTGACCTGCTGTTTATCAGTAGTGACGGGGTAACCGAAGCTGGTCTTGGTTTAACTCTGCCAATGGGTTTACAGACTAAAGGACTTGTAAAAGCACTGAAAGAGCACGTAAATCTGCATTGTTCTGCTCAGGAACTGGTAGATCAGATTATTGATATCTGTATGAGCTATTACATCAGCGAACCGGGCGATGACACCACCGGTGTTGCCGTACAGATGCGTCAGGCACGGGAATGTGCAATTCTGACCGGGCTTCCTCCAAATAAAGAAGACGATGCCCGCATCGTAAGTGATTTCCTGCACTCCCACGGACGCAAAGCAATCTGCGGCGGTACCACTGCTCAGATTTTTGCACGGGAAAGCGGTATGGAACTCACCACCGATGACCACGACCTTTTAACCTCAGAAGTGCCGCCGATTTCCCATATCAAAGGCATTGAACTGGTTACCGAAGGGATTATCACCATGAATAAATGCAGTGAACTGCTGGAATACATCCTGCAGGGGAATACTTTATCGAAACCGCGGCAGGAAAACGGCTCCACACTGCTCTTAAACGAACTTCTGCAGGCAGACCGCATCACCATTTTCTTTGGTACACAGCTGAACCCTGCCTATGAACAGATTAAACCGGGTATTCGTCTGCGAAATGTTGTAATTGAAAAATTAACTTCACAGCTGCAGAAACTGGGAAAAGAAGTTATCATTCATCAGTATTGATAACTATGCCAAAACAAAAACAAAGCGTGTAAAACAGATTAACACTGTTTACACGCTTTTTCTTTTCTGTTCACTATGAACCTATCCTTCTTACATCATCGGACTTAGCAGACGGAGAATACATTCTCCCAGTCGCAGTGTCAGACTTCGTTTTCCTTTATAACGGCTGGTAACTTCTTCGCTGACTTTAAACAGATGTTCAAAATCCGCTTTTACATCGTGTACTGCCTTGCAGTTATAAAACCAGCAGCCGTTCTCAAAGTGCAGATACAAACTGCGGAAATCCAGATTAATGGTACCAACTATTGCCACTTCATCATCACTTACAAACTGCTTGGCATGCATAAAACCTGGTGTATATTCATAAATTCGTACACCGCAGGCTATCAGCCGCGCATAATAACTCCTTGTGGCGCGATACACCAGTTTCTTATCAGGAATCCCCGGTGTTACAATCCGTACATCCACACCACGCTGTGCAGCAAGTGTAAGTTCACTGTGCATCTCATCATCAATCAGCAGATACGGTGTAGTGATATATACATACCGTTTAGCATTTTTGATCAGATTCAGATAGACATTTTCGCCTACTTTTTCATAATCAAGCGGCGTATCCGAATATGGCTGTACATAACCATCCTCTTTCGCACGATATGCAATCACCGGAAAATATCGTTTCTGATCTTCTTTTTGTTTCTGTGTCGTGTTCCACATTTCAAGGAAAATTGCTGTAAGGCTTTTTACGGCATCACCAGTCAGTTTCAGGCCGGTATCTTTCCAGTATCCATACGGGCTGTCAATATTAAAATAGCGATCAGCTAGATTGTACCCCCCGGTAAAACCGACAACTCCATCCACAACAGTGATTTTACGATGATCACGATTATTCATAAAACCGTTTAACAGCGGAGAAATCCGGTTAAATGCCCGGCACTGAATGCCTTTGCTCTGCAGCCTTCTGGCAAACGGTGTGCTTATATAAAAAATACTGCCGACATCATCATAAAGCACACGCACATCTACACCCGCTGCTGCTTTTTCGGTCAGAACCTCTTCGATACCGGCCCAGGAAACCGAATCCTCAATGGCATGATACTCCATAAAAATAAAATCTTTAGCCTTGCGAAGCTCTGCCTTAATATCTTCCAGAGCGATGCTGGTATCATTGTGATACACAACATCGGTATTCTGATAAACCGGATATCCTACCGTACGCTGAATATAACGGGTCTGATTGGCCATAGCCAGATCTTCTGTTTTCAGCCGTTCCTGCACACTGTAGTTTTCCGGCAGAAAGCCGCGGCTTGTAATCGCATGGGTCTTTGGATGTTTTCGAATCCATACATGAGACATCTGCGAACCAAACATAATATACATGCTGATGCCCAGAACCGGCATAAAAAGAATCAGGATAATCCACGACAGCTTGTAGGCCGAATTCATATAACGACTATATACATGCAGAGCCAGAATCCAGCTCGCAACGGTAATAACACCATTGAATGCATGGTTATACTGTCCAACATGAAGCCCCATCCAGATAAACCACAGAATCTGAAAAAAAACACTTAATGCTACAAACGACGCCCGGACACCATCATTTTTGATTCGTTCTTTCACCTCTTCAGCCTGCACCGACATCATCTCTTTTCGCTAAAATTATATATATCTCTGTGAACACGGTTTATGTTTTCCTTTATCCATAGTAAGGAACATTATATCACGCTAAAAACAGAAATGAACCGACAAATTTTTTTATCTGCCAGATGTTTTCATCTTTTTATCACATTTTGTTTCCTCTTCCAACAAAACAATTCCTTTTATTTTCGTTGATTTCTGTACATCAATAGGATACAATTAAGGGTAAAGCATCCGTAAGCTATATTTTTACGCAGATAAGAGGTTCAATATGCAGTTTTCAGAAATTCAGGGACAGGAAAAAGCTATTCATATTCTGCAGTGTGCAATTCAAAACAGTCACATTGCGCACGCCTATCTGTTCACTGGCCCGGAGGGAGTCGGCAAAAAACAGACCGCTCTCGCACTGGCGCAATATTTAAACTGCACATCTCCGGATTTACAAACTTTTGTAAGCTGTGGCCGATGTCCATCCTGTATTCAGTCGATTAGTGGAAGTCATCCCGATCTTCTGATACTGGAGCCTGATGGAAACAGTATTAAAATCGAACAGATTCGTACTCTGCTCAGTAAAGTATCGCTCCGCAGCTACGAAAACACCTATAAGGTGGTTCTCATAAATGATGCCCATTTGATGACAGAACAGGCTGCCAACTGCCTGTTAAAAACATTAGAAGAACCGACGGACAACACCGTATTTCTTTTAATTACATCGCAGGTACAGAATCTGCCTGTTACAATTTTATCCCGCTGTCAGCAGATTTCTTTTAATCTGTTATCGCCTTCTATGATTCAGGATATTCTTCAGAAGCTGCATCCGGAACGTCAATCGCAGATTGGACTTGTCACCGCTCTGGCGAAAGGTTCTGTGAGCACCGCAGAAAATCTGCTTGCCAATGAAGAAATCGCCGAGGCACGTCAGGATTTTTACAATCTGCTGATTCGCCTTGCACAAAGCAGCCCTGCACAGATTATCAGCTGGTGTGAGCAGTGGGACAAAAACAAAAAAATGGTGAAAGCGCTACTGGAACTCGGACAGCTCTGGTATCATGATGCTTTAATGATAAACACCGCGGGACAGATACAGCTACTGGTGAATCAGGATTATCTTGCCCCGTTAAAATCACAGAAGATAACACCGCAGCACCTGCTGCAGATTCTTCAGTATTTCCAGACCGGCATGGCGCAATTGGAATCCAACGCATCTCCCCGTCTGGTACTAGAGATTACACTATTAAAAACGCAGACTGCATTAACTGCATAACCGAAGGAGGTTTCTTATGTCTGTTACCGTGATTGGCGTCCGTTTTAAGGAAGCCGGTAAAATATATTATTTTGATCCTGATGAGTTTGAAATCACCACCAGTGATCATGTTATTGTAGAAACTGCCCGCGGCGTAGAATACGGCAGCGTGGTAGTAGGCTTAAAACAGGTTGAGGACAGTGAAGTTGTCCAGCCGTTAAAAAAAGTTATCCGTGTGGCCAATGCTGATGACGATGCCCGCGTAGCCGAAAATAAACTGCGGGAAAAAGAAGCATTTGATATCTGTCTGGAGAAAATTTTCCAGCATAATCTGCCAATGAAATTAATCGATGTAGAGTACACCTTTGATAACAGCAAAGTAATTTTCTTCTTTACTGCTGACGGGCGTGTAGATTTCCGTGAGCTGGTAAAAGATTTAGCCACTGTATTCCGTACCCGTATCGAGCTGCGTCAGATCGGCGTACGTGATGAAGCAAAAATGCTGGGCGGTATCGGCTTCTGTGGTCGCGAACTGTGCTGCCATACTTTCCTGGGAGATTTTGCTCCGGTATCGATAAAAATGGCAAAAGAACAGAACCTGTCCTTAAATCCTTCTAAAATTTCCGGGATTTGCGGGCGCCTGCTCTGCTGTTTAAAATACGAAAATGATGTTTATGTAGAAAATAGAAAATGCGGCTGCAAAGTCAAAAATCTGGATGCACTGAACAATGTAGACGAAGACGTAACCGACTTCGATTTATCCAAGCTGGAAGACTAAACAGCTGCGGGAAATGCGGGTGAGAAAATGAATTTGAGTGCACAACTGGCAGCAATGGAAACAACGCTGCAGCAATTAACGTTCGCACTGAAAGAAATGCAGACACAGGTAGCAAAACTGGAAGAAGAAAACGAACGTCTTCGCCAGCAGATTACACCTGTTATAAACGAAAATAAAGACACTGCCGGTGGTCAGAAAGCACTGCAGCAGCTTTACGATGAAGGCTATCATGTATGCGCTACGTATTTCGGCCGGGAACATGACGGCGGCTGTCTTTTCTGCATGGAGGTATTACAGAATGTTACCAGATAGCATTCTTCCCGATGAAGAACTCACAGATTTATGTATCAATCAACAATGGAAAGTCCTGCAGAAAACGCAGGGCTTTCGATTTTCTATCGATGCTGTTTTACTGGCACATTTTATTCAGCCAGCAGCCAGACATCGTGTTTTAGATCTAGGCACCGGCTCTGGTGTAATTCCTCATCTGATTGCAGCCCGAAACCCTGCTGTGCAGATTGATGCTATGGAATTACAGCCTGAAATTGCGGATATGGCGCGACGTTCCGTTGCCTATAATCATCTCACCGAACAGATTCAAATTATCCAGCAGGATATCACTGATATGCCAAAAGCATATCAGCAGCAGTATGACTGGGTTACCAGCAATCCACCGTTTTTTCCGGTAGGTACCGGAAAACAGAACCCGAACCCGCAGATTGCTCTGGCGCGTCATGAAATCGCCTGCACATTAGACCAGTTAGTGCAGAGTGCTGCCTACTGCCTCAAATCAAGAGGTCATTTTGCACTGATTCATCGAGCGGAACGGCTCACCGACATTTTAGCCTGCTGTATGAAACATAAACTTGCTCCCTACCGCCTGCGCATGGTACATCCGGCTTTGGATCAGCCTGCTAATCTTCTGCTTTTAGAAGCTATCAAAGACGGTAAAAACGGCATTACGGTTCTGCCGCCGCTTCCAATTTATCGTAATATTGCAAAAATCACCAGCGATAAATCTACCTACTCAGACGAAGTACTTACTTATTACCGTTAACACTCCAGGAGGTCTGTTATGTCCTACGGAACTTTATATTTATGCGCTACCCCTATCGGAAATCTGCAGGATATCACCCTGCGGGTACTGGAAACCTTAAAAACAGTTGATCTGGTTGCCTGCGAAGATACACGTAAAACCCTGCAGCTGTTAAATCATTTCGAGATTTCCAAACCGGTAACCAGTTATTATGAACACAACAAAATGTCAAAAGGTGATGTTATCATCCAGCAGTTAAAAGACGGAAAAAACATTGCACTGGTATCTGATGCAGGTATGCCCGGCATCTCTGACCCTGGCTATGATTTAGTGCAGCAGTGCCTGGCTGAGGATATTCCTTTTACAGTGCTTCCGGGAGCTGTAGCCGCTGTTACTGGCCTGGTATTATCCGGGCTTCCAACAGATCGATTCTCCTTTGAAGGTTTTATCCCGCGTCAGAAAAAAGAACGACTGCAGTACTTTCAGAATCTTGTTCAGGAAGAACGCACCATGATTTTTTATGAATCGCCTCACAGACTGGAAGATACTCTGAAAACCCTGATAGAAGTCTTTCCAGATCGTCCTATGGCTGCTGCCCGTGAACTCACCAAAAAATTTGAGGAAATCGTACGCGGTACACCATCGGAAGTACTGGCCCACTTTGAAGCCGAAGGCATTCGCGGTGAGTTTGTATTATTACTCCATGGTGCAGACCCCGCACCACCCGAAGAACGAGGCATTGACTGGGCAGTAGAACGTGTCGCACAATTAGAAGCCGATGGTATTTCTCAGAAAGATGCAATCAAACAGGCTGCTAAAGAAGCAGGCTTAAGCAAACGGGATGTCTATAATTTTATCGTACAGAATAAATAACTGTCTCAAAGCAATGCATGATGTTTCATCTGCATTGCTTTTTTATTCCATTAGCTGCAATGGAAAATGTATCAAAATTCATTGCTTTTTTGAAATAAACTGGGTATAATATTACATGTTGCTGATGTAGCTCAGTCGGTAGAGCAACTGATTCGTAATCAGTAGGTCGCGGGTTCGATTCCCGCCATTAGCTTCTTTTTATTTTCAAATTTGTTTTGACACAATAAGTTTACTATGTTATAATATTTAGCAGATATTTGTGCGGGTATAGTTTAGTGGTAGAACATCAGCTTCCCA
>JAFOFM010000195.1 GCA_017387265.1 Peptococcaceae bacterium
AATACTAAGTTAGAGGTAAATCGTTAAGTCAGTCATTCAGATGATAAAGGAGTTAAGAATATGAACTACATTGAAATAAAAATGGAAGTAAAAGATCGTGATGCAGTAGAAGCATTATCCAATATGTTAGCCGAAATGGGTACCGGAGGGGTTATGATTGAAGACCCGCAGGCAATCAGCGACTATGCAAACAGCGGCCTGTGGGATGCCCATGAATTCAGCGAGGAACTGATGAGCCGCAAAGATGTAATCATCAAATCCTATCTGCCGGAAGATGAAAACATGCTGAACAAAGTGGAGCAGATTATCATCGAGTTAAACGAAATTGAAACCCGTCTGGATATGCCGCCAACTCGTGTAACCTACAAACCGGTTGCGGAAGAAGACTGGGCAAATGCATGGAAAGTATATTTCAAACCGGAACGAATCGGGAAAATCACCGTAATCAAACCAACCTGGGAAACCTACGAAAAACAGGAAGGCGATTTAATTATTGAAATCGACCCTGGTATGGCATTCGGCACCGGCAACCATGCTACCACCGCATTATGTCTGCAGATGCTGGAAGAGTACGTAAAACCGGGTATGGATGTTATCGACGTAGGTACCGGCAGCGGCATTCTGGCAATTCAGGCAGGGCTGTTAGGGGCAAATACCGTTCAGGCAATGGACTATGATACTGTAGCGGTATCCGCTGCAAAAGAAAATATCGCGCTCAATAATCTGCAGGAGAAAGTATCCATCTGTCAGAGCGACTTGCTGGCAGAGGCTCACGGCCAGGCGGATATTATTGTGGCAAATATCATTGCCGATATTATTATTCGCCTGACACCATCTACTATTGAATATCTGAAAAACGGCAAAGTATTTATTTCTTCCGGTATCATTGATACTCGTAAAGATGATGTACTGGCTGCGCTGGAAGAACACAAATTCAGCATCATCGAAGTGCGTGAAAATGCAGGCTGGGTAGCAATTGCAGCCCGTTACGAAGGGTAATTTCTATGAGACGTTTTTTTACAGCACCGGAAGCGGTGCAGGGAGAATATATCGAATTTGATGCGGATCTGGCACATCATATGGGTAAAGTGCTGCGGCTGGCTCCTGGTGAACAGGTAACAGTCTGCACCGGTGATGGCATGGTGTATGTGGCTGAACTGGAAAGCTTTCGCAAAGATTCGGTTACTGCAAAAATTTTAGAAACACTGGAAAATCAGAAAGAAACCGAAGTAGAAATTGTGCTTTATCAGGGAATGCCGAAAGGCGATAAACTGGAGCTCATTATTCAGAAATGTACCGAACTTGGGGTCAGTGCTGTCATTCCAGTGGAAACCGGGCGCTCGATTGTGCATTTAGACAGTAAAAAGGCGGAGAAAAAAATTGAGCGCTGGCAGAAGATTGCCCACGAGGCAAGTCAGCAGTCCAAGCGTGTACAGGTGCCGGAAATTGGCCCATATTTAAGCTGGAAACAGTGTTTAAATCAGTTGAAAGCGGATGAAGGCTTAACGATTATTTTCTGGGAGGATGAACAGACCCAGAGTCTCAAAGCGTTACTGAAAAGTCAGGAGAAGAAACCGGCTAAAATCAATTTGATTGTAGGGCCGGAAGGCGGTTTATCGGAAGAGGAAGTAAACCAGCTGCGGGAAATCGGTGCGG
This sequence comes from Peptococcaceae bacterium, assembly GCA_017387265.1. Taxonomy (GTDB): domain Bacteria; phylum Bacillota; class Peptococcia; order Peptococcales; family Peptococcaceae; genus UBA7185. Next base: position 1,657 of record JAFOFM010000195.1, read on the forward strand.
TGAGTGCGAGCTTAGGCAAACGGATTCTGCGTACCGAAACAGCCGGGATGGCTGGCGTGTCTATTATTCTTTACGAATATGATGAAATGAACTGAGGCAGCTGAAATGAGCTATATGGAACGACATCCGATGATAATGATTGTAATCGGGGTTTTAGGAATTTCCCTGTCGGCAATCTTTGTAAAGTATTCTGCTGCGCCCTCTGCGGTGACTGCGGCTTTTCGATTAAGCTGGACAGTGATTCTGATGAGTCCGGTTGTGTGGGCGAAACGGGAGATTCGGGAAGAACTTCTCCATATCGAGAAAAAACAGCTGCTGATCAGTGTGCTGAGCGGTATATTTCTGGCTATTCATTTTGTTCTGTGGTTTGAGTCGCTGCAGCATACATCGGTTGCAAGCTCCACCTCGATTGTATGCACAGAGGTAATCTGGGTAGCACTGGGGTATTGTCTGTTTTTAAAAGGCCGTTTATCGAAAAAAGCGGTGCTGGCCATTATTGTTACCTTTGCAGGGAGTGTAGCTATTGCCTGTGCCGACTCTTCTTCAGGTGCAGTGCATGTATATGGTGATATTCTGGCTCTGGTTTCGGCTGTAGCGGTAGCCGTTTATACCCTGTTCGGGCGGATTGTGCGAAACAGTGTATCGACCAGCGTATATACCTATGTAGTATATGTGTCCTGTGCAGCGGTGCTGTTAGCCACCTGTATGGTTCAAAACTATCCGCTTTTTGGCTATGGGATAAGTGCGGTGGTGGTAGGTTTGCTGCTGTCGGTATTCTCGACCATTTTAGGGCACAGCATTTTCAGCTGGTGCTTAAAATATTTTTCACCGGCCATTGTATCGGCCTCCAAACTGTGTGAGCCGGTAGTGGCATCTATAATAGCTGTGTTTTTGTTTAGCGAACTGCCTTCGCT
>JAFOFM010000196.1 GCA_017387265.1 Peptococcaceae bacterium
CCCGTTTTTGTATTAGGGTGGGTAACAAAGGATCTTTTTATACACGCTTAATATGTCGCACAAAAACAAGGCCCCACCTGTTACGGTGAGGCCGAAAATAGCTTATGATGACGAATTAGTCAGCATACAGAGGGAAACGGTCGGTTAATGCTTTTACCATTTCTTTTGCTTTTTCTTCGTCTTTTTTCAGCAGAACGGTTTCGAAAATCGCAGCGATTTCGCCCATTTCTGCTTCTTTCATGCCGCGGGATGTAACCGCTGGGGTACCAACGCGGATACCGCTGGTAACGAATGGGCTTTCGGTTTCAAATGGGATGGTGTTTTTGTTAACGGTTACGTTAGCATCATCCAGCATTTTTTCTGCTTCTTTACCGGTTAAGCCTTTGGATTTTACGTCAATCAGCATCAGGTGATTGTCGGTACCGCCGCTTACTAAGCGGAAGCCCTGATTCTGCAGACCGTCAGCCAGCGCTTTTGCATTGGCAACAATCTGTTTCTGATATTCTTTAAATTCCGGCTGCAGTGCTTCGTGGAAGCAAACAGCTTTTGCAGCGATTACGTGCATCAGTGGGCCGCCCTGAATGCCAGGGAAGATTGCTTTGTCGATCTGTTTTGCGTATTCTTCTTTGCACATAATCAGACCGCCTCTTGGACCACGCAGTGTTTTGTGAGTGGTTGTAGTTACAAAGTCAGCATATTCTACTGGATTTGGATGCAGGCCAGCTGCTACTAAACCAGCGATGTGTGCCATGTCTACCATCAGGTAAGCACCAACTTCGTCAGCAATTTCACGGAATTTTGCGAAATCCAGTGTGCGTGGGTATGCACTTGCACCAGCTACGATCATTTTTGGTTTGGTTTCCAGCGCGCGAGCACGCACTTTATCATAGTCGATTACTTCTGTGCCTTCTTCTACGCCATATGCTTCGAAGTTATAGTATTTACCGGAAATGTTAACAGGGCTCCCATGGGACAGATGACCGCCGTGGTTCAGATTCATACCTAATACGGTATCACCAGGCTGCAGCATTGCAAAGTAAACAGCTGTGTTTGCATTTGCACCGGAATGTGGCTGTACGTTTGCATGATCTGCACCGAACAGTTTTTTTACACGGTCTCTTGCCAGATTTTCAGCGATGTCAACAAATTCACAGCCGCCATAATAACGTTTGCCAGGGTAACCTTCTGCGTATTTGTTGGTCAGTACGCTGCCCTGTGCTGCCATAACAGCAGGGCTTACAAAGTTTTCGGATGCAATCAGTTCAATTTTGCTGCTCTGTCTGTTTTTTTCCAGGAAAATCGCTTCTGCTAATTCCGGATCCACTGGCAGAACCAGTTCTTTTACGTAATCAATCATGGGTCAAACCTCCGTTTATATTTTATTTAATGCCTATTCTAAAGTATATTTTGCGCGTTCGCCGCCAATCAGTTTGCCACGGCAGGATGCAGCGGTCAGTCTTGCACTGCCGATGTATTTTACGCTCAGACGTTTTGGCACAGCTACCGGACGCAGGTGCATACCAATTAAGGTTTCCCCAATATCCAGACCGCCATGTGCCTGAATGTTTTCTACTACAACCGCATCTTTTTTATGACGGAATGCATAGCTGCCCATAGAACCACCTGCTTTTACATGCGGTACTACAGTTACTTCCGGCAGATTGAATTTTTCTGCTACTTCGCGATCTACAACCAGAGCACGGTTTAAGTGCTCACAGCACTGGAATGCCAGATAAATACCTTTTTCTTCTGCCATTGGCGCCAGCACTTCGTACAGTACAGCCGCGATATCCGGCTGGCTGTCTTTGCCGATTTTTCCGCCATGCACTTCGCTGGTGCTGCAGCCGATTACACAAATCTGACCTGGTTTTAAATTGGCAATTTCCAGATATTCAGCAAAAGCCGCCTGCATCTGCTGACGAATTTCCTGCATTTCCATAATTAACGTGCCTCCAGTTCATGAATTTTATCGATACGTTTCTGATGACGACCGCCTTCAAATTCGGTAGTCAGCCAGATTTTCACGATATCCAGCGCCAGGCCCTGGCCTACAACACGCTGACCCATTGTTAAGATGTTGGAGTCATTGTGTTCTCTGGTAGCATGTGCCGAAAATGTATCGTGGCACAGTGCTGCACGAATGCCAGGAACTTTATTTGCCGCAATACCGATACCAATACCAGTACCGCAGATTAAAATCCCTCTATCGAATTCGCCAGCCGCCACTGCTTTCGCTACTGGAGCGGCAATGTCCGGATAATCACAGGACTGGGTGTCGTATGTCCCGTAATCTTTATATTCATATCCATTGTCTTCTAAGAACTTGATAACGGCCTGTTTCAGTTCAAAACCGCCGTGGTCACAGCCAACTGCAATTTTCATGATAATGCTGCCTCCTTATTCTAATTGTGAATGATAATGAAATACTTTCTGTTTTTCTCTGTCTTTATCATACAGCAAAGTTCCGGTTCCGTACAGCCTTCCCGGTTCTTTCCTGCCATTACACTTCATTATTTTTTTTTATCTTTTCAAAAACCATCGCAATCTGCGACTCTAGTACCGCAAAGCACTGTGCATATTCCTCTACACTGCCGCCATAAGGATCAGGAATATCCGGCGCAGAAGCATCCCCCAGTGCATAAGCCGTCAACAGAAAGGTTTTTCCGCTGTGCTGCGGTAATGCATAATCCAGCATCTGTTTATGCCGCCGGGTCATAGTAAACACATAATCGGCCTGCTCCATCATATCCTCGGTAATCTGTTTTGCAGTAAACTGCGATAAATCGCAGCCATGCTCCTCAGCCACCGTTACAGCCTGCATAGATGCCGAGGAAGGCCCGGCACACATCACACCGGCAGAAGCAACAGAAAAATCGCTATACTGCTCCGGCTGTGTTTCGATAATATGTTTTGCAGCAGCCTCTGCCATGGCGCTGCGGCAGGTGTTCCCTGTACAGACAAATAAAAGATTCATCCTTATCCCCTGCTTTCTAAGCTGTGCATCTGATTCACGATACCGTACCATCCAGAACCGGCTTGCCGATAACCTGCTCCAGCTGTGCTCTTGATACTGTTCCCTGACGCAAAATAACCGGCACATCTCCGCTGACATCCAGAATCGTTGATGCCACCCCTACCTGACAGACACCGCCATCCACCACCGCTGCAATCCGGCCGGAGAGTTCACTCTCTACCTGAGCAGCCGTTGTTGGACTTGGATTGCCTGAGAGGTTCGCACTCGGTGCAGCAACCGGTATATCCGCCAGCTGTAATAAAGCAAGCGCCACCGGATGATTCGGCATACGCACCGCAACCGTTTCCAGCCCGCGCGTTACATAATCCGGTATCACACCCGGCTGTTTTCGAAACACCAGAGTCAGAGGCCCCGGCCAGAAAGCGGCTATCAGTTTCTCCGCTTCCTCCGGAATATAAGATGCAACCGAATCCAGCTGTGCTCTCTCATGAATCAGAATGATTAACGGCTTGTCCGAAGGCCGTCCTTTTGCCTCATATATTTTCTGTACTGCATCGGCATCCAGTGCATGAGCACCAAGGCCATACACCGTATCCGTAGGGAAGGCCACTGCTTCACCGGACTGCAAAAGTTTCGCTGCTTCCAGCAGAGCTGTTTCCGAACTGCCGGCCAGTCTATTTGTATGCATCAGCCTCACCTCCGTCTTCTGTCTGCCGATTAGAAATTTCATAACAGTTCCATGTCATTCAGTACCTGTTACTGATATGCTTCTTCCAGTAACATTCGATCCATTTCTGCTTTTTCACGTTCTTCCTGCGGATCCAGTGTGCAAATGCGCACCAGAGTTGAAAACATCAGACGCAGACCATTCTGTACCGCATCATCAGCAACCGCTTCTTCTTTATTATGGCTGATGCCTTTTTCACATGGTACAAAGAACAGCGCCGAGCGGGTCAGTTTTGCCATATACATGGTATCATGACCGGCACCGCTTGTCATGTGCAGGAAGGTGAGCATGTTTTTCAGACACTGTTCAACCAGGAATTCTGCCATATCGTCGTCCAGTTTTACTGGTGTTTCCTGGCTCAGGATTGCAGGGTCAATGCGCAGATTACGGCTGGAAGCAATTGCGGACATTTCCTGATGCAGTTTGGTTACGACTTCGCTGATTACTTCGCGATCAATCCCACGGATGTCTACATATAATTCTACTTTACCAGGTACAATGTTCATTGCACCGTTTACAACATCACATTTGCCGACTGTTGCTACAATACGTTTCTCTGCGTACTGACGACCCAGGCGTTCTACTGCCAGAATAATCTCTGCTGCACCAGTCAAAGCATCCTGACGGGCATCCATTGGGCATGCGCCAGAATGAGCTGCAGCACCTTCTACAGTAATACGGAAACGATGCGGTGCTGCGATGTGGCTCACAATACCGATGTCCGTTCTGCGGTCATTCAGAACTGGACCCTGTTCAATATGCATTTCGATAAATCCAAAAGAGTCTTTGATATACTGACGTTCCAGATACAGATTATCCGGGCTGCCGCCTAACTCACGAATCGCATCATAAGCGCTGATTCCATCTTTATCGACATAGCGTTTCAGCATTTCACCAGTGAGCTGTTCTGCCAGCAGCTTACTGCCGATGGTTGCGCAGTTAAAACGGCTGGATTCTTCACAGCGGAACACGATTAATGTAACGGTACGACGCTGTGGAACTCTGTCCAGAAGACGCATTGCATGAAACGCTGTCATAACACCTAACAGACCATCATATTTGCCGCCATTCGGAACAGTATCCATGTGGGACCCTAACAGAATTGGAGGAAAATCCGGGTTGCCGTCTTCCTCACCGCGACGGGTAATCCACAAGTTGCCTGCACCGTCCCATTTTACTTCAAAACCAGCCTCTACTGCCATATCTGCCAGCAGCTTGTGCGCTGCCTGATCAGCTTCGCCATAGCCCAGACGATCCATACCGCCTTCTGCATTCTGACCAATGGCAGCCAGAGCATTAAAATCTGCCTGGTACTGTTCCCAGTTCAGCTGTTGTAAAGAAACTCTTCTCATTATTCTAACTCCTTTTTCTATCATGACTGTTTTAATTTTTTGTTCTGTATAATTGATTCGGTGTCCGCCTTGCTTTCACCTACCTATATCCTTCTGCATTTTATCATATTTCCACTCGAAAGCCAAAGAAAACTCCTGTTTTTGTCTGAAATCTTTCGATATCATCCACTTCTGAAAAGGATTCCCGCAAAAATGCAAACCGATTGTGCCCATTTAGTTACAGTCAGGTTACAAAACTTTCATTTTTCTTCCCCTTTGCTTTGAATTATGCTAGAATAAGGTCGCGTGATTAGCATATTGCGCAAATCCACATTTGGTTTTTCTTCTATTATCGTATATAGACTTACACAATTGAAGATAAGAACTCCAACGAAAAGAAAGGTGGCGGATAGCAGATATTTTATCTGCGTAACGTATGAACAATCTGACGGCAAAGTTCAAAGATTTAGTTGATTTTTTTGAAAGCAAAGGCTCGAAACAATATTTCCTGGGCGGCATCGCAATTGCTGTTCTCATCTTATTTGCATGTACCTTCTCTGTGACAACCTCCTACTCGGTGGTAATCGACGGGAAAGACATGGGGCAGATCAGCTCGACAACCGCGCTGAACAAAGCTTTGAATGCATCTAAAGAAAAAGCTCAGCAGGAAACCGGTCTGGAAATCACTGCTTCCTACAACACCGTAGAAACCAAAGCATCCCACAGCTTCTTCTCCGATAAATTAAGCGATGAAGAACTGAACGCTTTAATCGAAGAAAACGTAGAATGGCTGGCACCTGGTGCTATGTTAAATGTAAACAACGGTGATGTTCAGCTGGCTCTGGCATCTGAAGCAGATGCACAGAAAGTTCTGGACAAGTTAAAAGAACAGGCAACCGCAAATGCTGGTGATGCTGTTGTAAAATCGGTAGACTTCCTGCAGGAAGTAACCATTGAAGCCGGTAATGTAAAAGCTTCTGAAATTGCATCTCCGGAAAAAGTGCTGGAAAAAATCGCAGCCGGCAAACAGGCTGTACAGCTGCACAAAGTTGCAGAAGGCGAATCCTTCTGGACCATCGCACACAACAACAACTTATCCGTATCCGAACTGCAGGCTCTGAACCCGAATATCATTCCGGAAAAACTGCAGATTGGTCAGGAAATCTCCTTAACCAAACTGGAACCGCTGGTAAGTGTTGTCGTAACAAAAGAAGTAACTGTTGAAGAAGCAATCGCTCATGCAACCGAATACAAAGACAACAAAAACCTGTTAAAAGGTGAAACCAAAGTTATCACCAAAGGTGCTGACGGTAAAAAGAAAGTAACTTACGAAGTAAAAGAAAGCAACGGTGCAACCATTGAGAAAGTTGCATTAAACGAAGTGGTTATTGCAGAACCTGTAACCGAAGTAGTAAGCAAAGGGACTGCATCTATTAAAATCTCCTCCCGTGCTGCAAACAGCAGCGGCGTGCTGAGCTGGCCAAAAAATGGCAAAATCACTTCTCCATACGGTACTAGAAGCCGCGGCTTCCACTCCGGTATTGACATTTCTGCAAGAACCGGTGATGCAGTTTACGCAGCTGCCGGTGGTAAAGTTGTACTGGCAAGTTATTATTACGCTTATGGGAACTGCATTGTTGTAGACCACGGCAACGGCATGAAAACAAGATATGCCCATTTATCCGCTTACAACTGTAAAGTTGGCGATCAGGTAGCTCGCGGTCAGCAGATTGCCCGTTCCGGTAACACAGGCAGAAGTACAGGTCCGCACTTACATTTCGAAGTAATTGTAAACGGCAGTACCAAAAACCCTGTAAACTATCTGAAATAAGTGACAGATAAAGAATTGCAATCAAATCAAACTACGAAATTAAATGCGCGGGAATTGCTCCCGCGCATTTTTTATGCTATGATTAACATATTGTAAACGATTAAAAACAAATAGCTATTTATATAAGGAGGATGCTTTTATGTATGAAGTATTAGTTATCGGTGCCGGTCCGGCTGGTATGACTGCAGCTATTTATGCTGCCCGTGCAGGTTATAAAACTGCCATCTTAGAACACGGGGTTCCTGGCGGTCAGGCTGCCACCACCGATATGATTGAAAACTATCCTGGGTTCCCGGAAGGGATTTCCGGTCCGGAACTGATGATGAAATTCTTTGAACAGACCCAGACCTTCGGCGTAGAAATGATTTACGAACAGGTACAGTCCATGGATGTAACTGGTGATATCAAAAAAGTAATCACTGATAAACAGACTATCGAAGCAAAAGCAGTTGTAATTGCATCCGGCGCAAAACCAAGAACACTGGGTGTTGCGAACGAAGGCCGTCTGCGCGGCCGCGGTGTCTCCTACTGTGCAACCTGCGACGGCTTCTTCTTCCGTGACCAGCCAGTAGCAGTTGTAGGCGGCGGCGACACAGCTGTTGAAGAAGCAATGTACTTAACAAAAATGTGCTCCAGCGTTACTCTGATTCATCGCCGTGATGAACTGCGTGCTAATAAACTGGCACAGAGCCGTGCATTTGCAAATGAAAAACTGACTATCATTTACGACACTGTAGTAGATGATATCGTTGGGGAGGATAAAGTAACCCAGCTGAAACTGCGCAACAAAAAAACCGACGAAACCAGTACACTGGATGTAAACGGTGTATTCATCTTCGTAGGCTACCTGCCAAATGCCTCCTTCCTGCCTGCAGAACTGGAAGTAAACGAACAGGGTTATATCATCACTGACGAAGAAATGGCTACCAACGTACCTGGTGTATTTGCTGTCGGAGACGTTCGCCAGAAAAAACTGCGTCAGGTTACCACAGCTGTTGGCGACGGCGGTGCCGTTATGCACGGTATTGAAGAATACTTCAGAGGGTAATAACAGGAGGCGTTACGATGTATTTCAACCGAGATAAACAGAGTAAACTGCAGAAAGCCTTTCTAATCATTCTGGTTGCAATGATTTCCATCGGTCTTCTGCTGCCATCGTTTGCATCGCTTCTGTATTATATTTAATCATATATCCATAGCAATCATGAAACCAGCAAAAAACCGGCTGCTGCATATTTTGCAACAGCCGGTTCTATTTTTATGTCATACAATTCTATACGGTATATCGTTACAGTTTTTCTGCCACCCGATTGATTTCCGCTCTGGATTTCGCCCAGTGCTCCTCATAATTAGGCACCATAATCGTATACGCCGACGGAATAACTCCAATTCGCACATCCCGCAGGTTTCCACCGTCTTCTCCATCCAGTGTCCAGGAAATATCCTCACTGGAAAACATCCGCAAATCACTGGTATGGAACGCATAGAGGCACGGATTCGTCAAATCATTACGTAAAAGTGCAGCAACCGCACTCTGCAGCTCTGCCAGATTACGTGGTTTTTTCACCAGCAGAACTTCCAGCAGGCCATCATTCATAGATACCTCACCCGTTTTCCCCATTTTGAAACCGCCAACGGAAATAGAATTGGAAACCATCCCGAATAAAAACTCCCCGGTGATGGTTTCGCCGTTATGTTCAATGGTAAGCGGATAGGTTTTAATTTCGGCAAGCGATTTAATCCCTTCCAGAATATACGCTACACGCCCCAGCATATTTTTCATCGGCTGCGGTGTAGAATAACTTACTTCCGTAAACATCCCAAACGCCGCAACATATACAAAATACTGATTGTTAAATTTCCCCGCATCACACACAAAAGGCTGCCCGTTTACAATGGCCTCTGTTGCATGGTGCACTTCTCGCGGCAGATTCAGACTCACCGCAAAATCGTTGGTGGTCCCGGCCGGAATATATCCCAGCACCGGTTTGCTCTCACTATGCAAAAGCCCGTTTACCGCTTCGTTTAAAGTACCGTCCCCGCCGGAACATACTACCATGTCATACGCATGACCCTTTTCCCGGATAATATCGGTCACTTCCCCGGAATACTGGGTAGTACGCACTTCCACTTTCCATTCTTTCTGTACAAACCGGTCAATCACGTCCAGCAGATTATTCCGGATTTCTGCTTTCCCGGCTTTTGGATTTACCAGAAACAGCAGTTCTTTCTGTCTGTTTTCTTCATTCTGTCCTTCTTGTCTCTGCATTTCTTTCTGCACTTCCTTCTCTCTTAAAACAATGCAGCAATTTCATCTATGCGCTTTTCCGCCAGCCGGTATCCATACTCATAGCTGGCTACAATTTTATTCACGTCTTTTTCCATACTGTCAATAATACCTTCTTCGGCCGGACGCAGTACAATAGCCTTACCCTGCCGTTCCAGTTCATCGCAGTACCGAACCGTTTCATTATAAGTTTCATGTCTTGTTAAAAGCGGCTCTACCAGATTCGGATATTTTCGTTTTAAGGCACGAACAGCCAGCTTATTGCTTGTACCCAGTTTTTTCTCATAACCAATTGGGCGCGTCAGCACAATCAGCAGCTTCTCGTTACCGTCAGCCAGTGCTTTTCGCACAGGAATCGGATCACAGATACCTCCATCATAATATACCTCGCCACCGATTTTTACCTCTGGAAACATCAGCGGAATGGCACAGGTGGCTTTTACCATCGTGTTCTTTTTGTCCAGCTGTTTGCCATCCAGATATTCGCTTTTCCCGGTACGGGCATTGGTTACCCCCACAAGAAAGGTCCCTTCATATTTTGCAAACGCTTCCCAGTCAAAAGGAATCAGCTTGTTTGGAATCTCTTCAAAAACGAATTCAATCCCGAAAGGACTTCTGCATTTCAGAAAATTCCCTGCCCCCAGATATCGTTTATCATTCCGGTATTGCCGTAAAATTTCAAGATTACGTCCAATCTGACGGGATGCATAGGAAAACCCATCGGTAATTCCGGCGGATACACCAATGCAATACGGAAACATAATATCATGTTTCACCAGCGCATCCATTACACCTGCGCTGAAAATAGGGCGAAATGTTCCACCTTCCAGAACCAGACCTGGCATTATCAATCACTCACATTCTTCTGTACACCTTTTATTTTATCGCATCATATCATTATAATACTGTTAGGTTCATATATATTATATCATGATACTATTCTCCATGTTACAAAAAATGCCCTGCATAAAATCTTTTTTATGTCATAACATTGCAAGAAATACTTTTCATTCGTTTATATGTATGTTATAATAATCACAAAGGAATAGAAATTTTATCCTTCCTTATTTCATCATCTTTATTTTATAACCGCAGGAGGAATTAATATGGCTAACATGGTTATTACAATCGGACGTGAATACGGCAGTGGCGGCCACGAAATCGGCCAGAAACTCGCTAAAGAATTAGGTTTCTCTTTCTATGACAAGGATTTATTAAAAATCGTTGCGGAAAAAAGCGGTATCGACGAACAGGTTCTGCTGAAAGCAGACGAATCTGCATCGAACCCTCTGTTCGCACCTTATTATCCACCATCTATCGATCCAGGTTCTTTAAATGACCGCGTATTTAAAATGCAGTCTGACCTGATTAAAGAAAAAGCAGATACTGAAAACTGCGTTATCGTTGGCCGTTGCGCAAACTACGTACTGGAAGACCGCGAAAATATTATCCGCGTATTCATTTACGCAGATGTTGAAAAACGTATCAACCGCATTATGAGCCGTCACGGTATTGCAGATCGTGATGTAGCTGTAAAATTAATCAAAAAAGTTGACAAACAGCGTCGCGCTTACTATCAGTTCTACAGCGAAATGAAATGGGGCCGTGTTGAAGGTCAGGACTTAATGATTAACAGTGGTCTGTTAGGTGTTGATGGTACCGTTGCTTTACTGAAAGCAGCCGTAGAAGCAAAAATGGGTAAATAATAATTTCCCTGAGAATGAACTGTAAATAGCAAAGCCGGGACATTTTGATATGTCCCGGCTTTTTGTGTGTTTCTTCACGTATTGTGCCTTATTTATGTGCTGCCAGTGCCGGCAGAGCTTCACTAATATTAACCCCTGCACAAATTGCTTTGCTTCGGTTTTCTTCTACACAAAGCGGATGCATCGTGTTAATGCGAATCAGTGTTGCCTGTTTGTGATTCATAACAATCTGTTCAAACGGGAACCGGATCAGTTCCGGCATTGTGTAGCCTACACCCAGTTCCAGAATAACCAGTTTATTACGGGCAGAACCGTTGATAAAACGGAAATAGGCGCTGTTTTTCTCCTGATACGGTTCATCACAGAACTTGCTTCCGGTATAGACATTCATCACAAGCGGTGCACCGCAATGCGGACATACTGGTACAAAGGACGGGTCCTCTTCTACTTTGCTGAAGAACTGTTTCCCGATCCAGCTGTGGTTCTGACAGTTTTTACTGCACTGCACACGGGCCATATCGCCCTGCGCCTTGTAAATACGCGCCAGTTCCAGCCCGCTATAAAACAGAAAACCATCCGGATTGCTGTCGATGATAAAATAGTCTTTTCCTTTCAGAAGTTCTGCCAGCTGTTTATATAATTCCGGCACCTCTTTATTCAGACGCTGTTCCTTAATATATGGCATCCAGAATGGCCAGTATTGATCCCCTGTCA
>JAFOFM010000017.1 GCA_017387265.1 Peptococcaceae bacterium
CACTACAGCGGAATCTACATCAGGCTGCGGGGTAAACATCTGTCGTGGTACCGTAAAGGCATTGCGCACCGCACCATAGTAATTAAGCGATACGGTAATCGCGCCATAATCTTTTTTCCCCGGATTGGCCGCGAAGCGTTCGGCAACTTCTTTCTGCACCATAATAACAATACGATCAATCGAAAAACCCTGTTCTAAAAAGTGCATTACCAGCGGTGTGGTAATGTAATATGGCAGGTTCGCCACCACTTTGCATCGGTGCGGTGCCCCCAGTTTTTCTACAATCAGGTCATCCAGATTCAGTTCCAGAGCATCGCCCTGCACCAGATAAAAATTATCGAAGCCTTCCATGGTTTCCTCGATGATTGGAATCAGGTCATGGTCAATTTCGATAGCAATGACCGCTTTTGCCCGCTGTGCCAGTGCTTTGGTCAGCGTAGCCGCCCCAGGCCCGACTTCGATGATAACGTCATCTGGGCCTACATCGCCGGCATCAACAATTTTTTGCAGCAGGTTGCCGTCAGTGATAAAGTTCTGACCGAATTTCTTTTTGAATTTGAAATTATGTTTCTGTAAAGTATCTCTTAAATTCATAGCATCGCCTCAATTTCTTCCCGCGGGATTTGGTAACTGTTCAGCTTTTTCACCAGCTGTTTGGCATTACAATGGCCAATGGACAGTTTGTCGCATAACGCGGCACGGCGCTGTGCACTGTCTGCAAGGCCGGATAAGCCCCATTGCACTAAATCGTTTAAATCATACAAAATCTCGTATTGCTGATGTTCGGCTTTTGCTGCCTTTAAGGCGCGCAAAATGGCTTCCGGAGACGCATATTCCACTCCCAGCTTGCCGGTTTTCGGGCAGCGGCCTTCATCTTTTGTAATATAAGCGTGTTTGCAGCCAGGCACCTTATCTTTTAAAATGTGACGGATTTTACCGCCCGGGAAGTCGGGATCGGTAAAAACAATTACTCCGCGGCGCTCAGCCATTGCCCGGATTTCTTCTATTTTTTTTGGTGTCAGGCCAAGACCGGTTGTAATCAGAATATCTGCTTCTACCGCTTTGCGCAGTGCGCTGACATCGTCTTTGCCTTCCACGACAATCACTTCTTTGATTTTTGGTTTGTTTGCTGTTCCACTGTTCATGAAAATGCAACCTTTCTGCATAGTGTTCGTAAACTTCTCGTACCTTCCATTATAACCGATTCTGCGGATACAACAAAGAGAAATTTCCACGATTACATAGACAGTCGATGAATCCGCCGTTATTTCTGTAAGGCTATGGACTTGTCTGCCGGATAGATTCCATGATATAATGAACAGTACGAGTAAATCGCAAAGAAGAGAGGTGCGGCTATGAGTTATCGTGCCCTGTATCGTGTGTTTCGGCCCCAGACTTTTTCAGAGGTGCGGGGGCAGAATCATATCAGCACAACTTTAAAAAATGCTATTGTGACGGAACGTCTGGCGCATGCGTATCTGTTTTGCGGACCGCGAGGCACCGGGAAAACCAGTTCCGCCAAAATTCTTGCTAAAGCGGTCAATTGTCTGGATTTACAGAATGGTGAACCGTGCAATCAGTGTGCAAATTGCAAAGCAATCAATGAAGAGAACTTTTTAGATGTACTGGAAATTGACGCAGCCAGCAATCGCGGTATTGATGAAATCCGTGATTTGCGTGATAAAGTGCGATTTGCGCCATCCCAGGGCAAGCGAAAAGTATATATTATTGACGAAGTGCATATGCTGACCAACGAGGCCTTTAATGCACTGTTAAAAACGCTGGAGGAACCTCCAGCACATGTATTGTTTATTCTGGCAACTACGGAGCCGCAGAAGATTCCGTTAACCATTCTTTCCCGCTGCCAGCGTTTCGATTTCCGCAAGATTAATACCGCAGAAATTGCAGATCATCTGGCTGAAATTGTGAAAGAAGAAGGCGTATCGATTTCGGATGATGCGTTAAATGCCATTGCTCGTAAAGCAGCAGGCGGCATGCGTGATGCTATCAGTGTACTGGATCAGTGTATTGCCTTTGCAGGTTCCCGAATCGAACTGCATCATGTAGAGCTGGTGCTCGGCACTGTCAGTGAAGAGGCTACGGCCTCATTAATCGATGCGGTGCTGCAGCAGGATTACAGTCAGCTTTTCTTACTGCTTCATGATTTTATGCAGCAGGGGAAAGATATCAAACAGATTTTACGCGACTGCATTCAGTATGCGCGTCAGCTGCTGCTCTTAAAAGTAGCGCCAAATGAGAAACTGGTAGAATTATCACCAGACAGTATCGGCAAGGCAAAAGAGCAGGCACAGGCGCTTCAGGTGGAATTTTTAGGCCGAATGATTAACCGTCTTACTGCAGCAGAAAAAGATTTGCGATATTCCAATCAGCCTCAGATTTTATTAGAGGCGGCTTTTGTGGATTTGATGATTCAGGGGATGGAACCGGTGGCGGCAGAGCCTGCAGCAGCGGTTTCCAATAAAAGCAGAAAGCCATCTGCACAGGCGGAAAAACCGGATGCAAAACCGGTTCAGAAACTTATTGCCAGCGAAGAACTGCTGCAGCAATGGGCTGATGTTATGATGCAGATTAAAGGAAAGAGCATCAAACTGCATGCTTTTTTAAACGATGTGAAACCGGCATCGTTCCAGAATGGCGAGCTGATTCTGCGTTTTGGCCAGCAGTATGGATTCCATCATAAAATGGTGAATCAGGAGGAAAATATCCGTATCATCAGTCAGGTGGTAACGCAGCTGACCGGGCAGCCGGTGAAAGTGAGCGTGGAGCTGGAAAACGAAGACGGTTATATTAAACAGGAATTAACATTGGTGGATGAAGCAAAAAAATTATTTGGCGACATTCCAATCGAAATCATTTAAGCAATTGTTTTTAATTGATTTATAAATATCTATTTTTCAGGAGGATTTTAAAATGGGTGCAAATATGCAGAAAATGATGAAACAGATGCAGCAGATGCAGGCAAAAATGAACAAATTACAGGAAGAACTGGCGCAGACTCCGGTAGAAGCAACTGCTGGCGGCGGCGTTGTAAAAGTTGTAGTAAATGGCTCCAATGAAGTACTGTCCGTAGAAATCAAACCAGAAGTATTAGATCCAGACGATCCAGAAATGGTACAGGACCTGGTAATGGCAGCAGTAAACGAAGCGCTGCGTAAAGCACAGGATATGGTTAATACCGAAATGGGCAAACTGACTGCAGGTATCAAAATGCCTGGCGGTATGGGCGGTCTGTTCTAATGAGCAGCAGTTATTCGGATGCTCTTGGCAATCTGGTAGATCAGCTGGCAAAACTGCCGGGCATCGGGCGAAAATCAGCGCAGCGGCTGGCTTTTCACATTCTGAAGCAGCCTGACAAAGAAGCGCGGCTTCTGGCTGGCGCTATCATAGAGGCGAAGGAAAAAATCCATTACTGCAGGCTGTGCTATAATCTGACCGATCAGGATTTATGTCCGATTTGCAGC
>JAFOFM010000197.1 GCA_017387265.1 Peptococcaceae bacterium
ACAATCGGCATATTGCTGATTGTAAAGTATTTGTTCAGCTGTTCAAAAGCAGCGGTTGCACCGCCTCTGCGGCAGCTCACAATCGCAGCAGCCGGTTTAGCCGCATAGATTGCTGCTTTGCCATAGAAAGCGCGATCCATAAAAGAAGTGATTGCGCCGGAAGCCCCTGCGTAGTGAACAGGAGAACCGAATACAAAACCATCAGCTTCTTTTGCTTTTTCGATAAATTCGTTTACAACATCATCGATGACACATTTACCTGTTTTGATGCAGGCACCGCAGCCTAAACAGCCGGATACCGGTTTGGTGCCAACCTGAATCATTTCTGTTTCCATACCCTCTGCTTCTAATGCAGCTGCTACTTCGCACAGTGCGGTATAAGTGCAGCCATTTGCATGAGGACTACCATTTACGACTAGAATTTTCATCCAGTAAGAACCCCTCTTCTGTAATTTCCGCAATCAGATGTTCATCTTCCAGCTGATCGTGTTCGCGCATAATCCGGTTTGCAGTATCCATGTCATCATGGGCCAGCGCCTGCGCGTATAACAGCGCTTCCGATTTATTCCCGCGGTTGATTGCGCGTTCACTGCCGTCAATAATACCCAGAGACAGCATTTTGCGATACCCTGGTTCCCCTAAACCGGTAAAGATAGTACGGGTGCCCTGCTGTGCCAGAGAATCTTTAATTTTGCCCAGTGTTACGATACCAGTAATGTCGATTACCTGTGCATGGCTCACGTTGATTAAAACAATATCTGCATCTTTACAGCGTACTTCCAGAGAGTTTACAATGCTTTCTGCCACCAGGAAGAACATAGTCCCCTGAATGCTGAACGATTTCACGCGTTTCTGGCCAGCACCGGTTGTTACCGGATATTCTTCCAGATAACCGTTTGCAACGCTGAACAGCATAGACAGGGCAGAAATCAGTACACCGATCGCTACCGCAAAGGTTAAGTCTACTAAAGCAGTTAATACTGTAGTTACAGAGATAACAACAAATGCTTCTTTGGATGCACGGCTTAAACGAACGCTTTCGTGATATTCCGGCATACGAAGAGCAGTACCCATCAGTACCCCGCCCAGTACAGCCAGAGGAATCTGTGCTGCCAGATCACCAAATACCGCAATCAGCAGAATCAGTACTAATGCGTGAATAATACCGGACATACGGCCGCGACCGCCGGCATTTACGTTTACTACGGAACGGGCAATCGCACCGGTACCGATAATTAAACCGAAGCAGCCTGCCACAGTGTTTGCTAAACCCTGACCAAACAGTTCACGGTCACTATCGTGTTTGGTGTTGGTCATTTCGTCTACTACCATCGCACTTAACAGCGATTCAATGGCACCTAACAGCGCCAGTGTTAAACCAGCCTGGATTACATCGCCAATATTCAGTGCCAGGAAGTTTGGAATCTGCAGCGCAGGAATCATCAGCGGAATGGTACCTACCAGAGCCTCTTCCGGCAGCGGAACCCAGAACATGGAGATTGCAGTCCCCACAATAACGGTGATGATTGCATACGGCAGTTTTTTGTTAATCATCGGCAGAATCAGCATCAGAGCAACCGAAATGCCGCATAATAACGGACTCATGTTAAAATACTTGAACTGGCTGGTAAAAATCAGGATGGCAATCCCGTTTGTAAAACCGACCATAACCGGATTCGGAATTAAACGGATATATTTCCCCAGTTTTAACAGACCCATAATCATTTCGAAGATCCCGGCTAAAACCATAGAGCCGACTAACCCTTCCATGCCGTATTTATCGACCATGGAAACCAGTACAACGGTCATCGCCCCGGTAGGACCGGAAATCTGCGCCTTTGTACCGCCAAACATAGAGGTAATAATACCGGTACAGATTGCACCATATACCCCGGCAGCAGCCCCTGCACCAGAGAGTACACCGAAACTCAGCGCCAGCGGCAGAGCTACGAATGCAACCGAAATACCCCCGATGATGTCACCCTTCAGGGTGGACAGAATCTCATTCTGTACAAATGTTTTTACTTTCCCCAACAGTGTTCGCTTCCTTCTTTTGAATTTTGATATATAAAAATTGTATGAAAATTGGTTGTGTCAGCCTCTGGCCGACAATTTTTAATTATACTCCTGTTTATAGGGAATTTCCAGTGTATTTTGTATTTTTCGCGATTTTTCTTGTATAAGGTTTTTCTATCAATGTCGCACAATATCTCATGATTTTTCACTTGCAGAAAAACCATTGCATCCAGCCGTAAAACGCGGTATGCTGTAACTGTAACGCTGAATTATTCGCAGAACAGGAGGACTTCTTATGATACATACACATGCCATTGCAGCCGCACTTCTGACCCTGACACTTGGGATTTCTCCTCAGATAGCTGCACCGTCCGATCTTATGGGGCAGCAGGTGGCCGCATTACAGTTTCACGATACCGTGTTATTGCAAAATACCGTACACGCACCGGTTACCGGCACCTACGATGCCCAGATGCTGAAAACCATCGATAATACCAGTCGCGGCTGGGGACAGGGCACAAACTTTGATGAAAAGAATCGTCCAAAAGGTGCCTTAAATGCCCAGAATACCTATGGCGGTTATGATGCGCTTTATATTGCCGAGGAAAGCCCGG
>JAFOFM010000198.1 GCA_017387265.1 Peptococcaceae bacterium
AGCTTTTGCGTCACCGCTTTTTACAGCTGCAGCAGCAGGGTAAACTAATGTTTCGTTTTCATATTCAGCACCGAAATAGCTGGTTTCGCCCAGCAGGTCTACGCCAAATTCACCAACGTTTACTTTGCCGGCAACCGCATAGCCTGCCCCTTTCAGGCGGGTTAACACTTCCGCTTCAAACAGGCTGTTATAGCCTTCCAGCATTTTAGAGCCTGCTGTAGTAGGCATATCGGTAGTAAGGAACATATCATCAAAAACAACCGCTTTTTCTGCAGCCGCTTCCTGTTTTGTCATATAAATACTCATACTTTCCCTCCTTATTCCAGTACACGAGGTACGCACCAGTAACCTTCATCGGTTTCCGGAGCCCCTGCCTGGAGATCTTCACGGGAGAAAGGCTGACTTGCCTTGTCTTCACGAACAACGGTCAGAACCGGCATCACATGAACCATTCTCTCTACATTTTCTGTATCAATTGCATTCAGCGTAGCGGTATCCGCATCGCGATCTGCAAAAAAGTTAATCACGTCATCTTTCTGTGTGTCTGTCAAACTGAGCTGGTTGAGCAAACACAATCTTCTCAACACGTCTCTTTCCATAACTACACCCCTTATCTATTAGATTCTTGCTTTAATTGTACGACATTATATTATACAACTTTTTTGTCCATCCATCAATATCTGACGGAATGTATACAAATATTTTTACCGGTCATTCAGCATTTTAAGAAAGGTTTCTTCATCGATAATGGCAATACCCAAATCCTGCGCCTTGGTCAGTTTTGACCCTGCACTTTCCCCGGCTAACACATAATCGGTTTTTTTGCTGACACTGCCGCTTGTTTTTCCGCCCGCCTGTTCAATCAGGGCGGTGGCTTCCCGGCGGTCCAGCGTTGGCAGAGTCCCGGTCAGCACTACGGTTTTCCCGCTAAAAGGCGTATTTTCCGGCTTTTCCGTTTGTTCTACGGCACTTCCCATAGAAATTCCGGCCGCAGCCAGCTTATCCAGAAATGCGATATGTCTGCCTTGCGCAAAATAACTGACTACACTCTCCGCAATTTTCGGCCCTACTTCATCAATTACCACCAGCTCATCATAAGAAGCCGCTTTTAACAGTTCCATAGTCGGGAAGTTGCGCGCCAGCACCTTTGCCACATTCTGCCCTACTAACCGAATCCCCAGGGCATAAACAACCTGTGCCAGCGTGCGTGTTTTGCTGACTTCCAGGCTCTTCAGCAGATTATCCGCCGATTTTTCACCCATGCGCTCCAGAGTAACAAGCTGCTCTTTTGTCAGATAATATAAATCAGCCGCATTGGCAATCAGCCCGGCATCTAACAGCTGGGTAATCACCGCAGGGCCAAGGCCCTCGATATTCATGGCATCGCGAGACGCAAAATGAATAATGCCCTCCCGCACCTGCGCCGGACAGGTCATCGAATCGCTGCAGCGCCATGCCGCTTCGCCCTCGGTGCGCACCAAAGGCGCGCCGCATACCGGGCAGACTTCCGGAAATACAAATTCGGTTTCACTGCCGGTTCTTTTTTCCGTTACCACCGACACCACTTCCGGGATTACCTCGCCGGCCTTCTGGATTACCACATAATCGCCGATGCGAATATCTTTTTCACGGATAAAATCCTCATTGTGCAGTGTGGCACGGCTGATGGTACTCCCGGCTAAAAATACCGGTTCCAGATTGGCTACCGGTGTTACAGCCCCGGTACGGCCTACCTGCAGAACAATTTCCTCAATACGGGTCACACCCTGCTCCGGCGGAAATTTATAGGCAATAGCCCACCGCGGATTTTTGGCCCGGTTTCCAAGAGATGCCTGACTGGCCAGCGAATTGATTTTAATAACCATACCGTCAATATCAAAGGGCAGATCGTGGCGATGTTCGCCCCAGTACTGGCAATAATCGCAGATTTTTTCAATATCACTGGAGATAAACGGTTCCATTACCGTAAAGCCAGCCTCTTTTAAAAGTTCTACACACTGGCTGTGGGTTTCAGGCGCTGCCCCTTCCACATGCAGCATGGTATAGATAAAAGCCCGCAGTTCACGCTGCGCAGTCACTTTCGGGTCCAGCTGACGGATAGAGCCGGCCGCCGCATTGCGGCAGTTGGCAAACAGCGTTTCACCGTTTTTCTCGCGCTGCTCATTTATTTTTGCAAAGGATGCCTTTGGCAGATATACCTCGCCGCGGGCCTCCAGTACAGTCAGTTCTTTCTGTAATCGCAGCGGTATATTTTTTACCGTGCGCACATTGGCAGTCACATCCTCGCCGGTTACCCCGTCGCCGCGGGTTACCCCGTTTTTCAGGACGCCGTCCTCATAGTAAAGTGCAATAGAGAGACCATCGATTTATATTCTACCGCATATTCTATGTGTTCTGTTCCTAAATCACTGCAGATACGCTGATGAAATTCCCGTAAATCATCGGTGCCATAGGCATTCATCAGACTTAACAGCGGATTGCGGTGTGTATAGCTCTCAAACTGTTTTAACGGCTCGCCGCCTACCCTCTGGGATGGCGAATCAGCGGTTAAAAGATGAGGAAACGCTTCCTCAATGGCTAATAATTCTTTCATCAGCTGGTCGTACTGGTAGTCGGAAATCTCCGGATTATCCAGCACATAATAAAGGCGGTCATGGCGGGCAATTTCTTTTTTTAATGCCTCCAGCCGCTCCATAGCCTGCTGTTCTTCCACTGCCTTCCCCTCCTGCTTTTTATGGTTTGTGTTTTATTCTTACACTTTTTTAATCGGTGCATACTTCACAAATAAATCTTTCATGCCGATATCCGGAAAGATTACCCGGATAGATAAATCGTCTCCACTTCCGGATACGCCTACTACCACGCCCTGTCCCCATTTTTTATGTTCAATGGTATCGTTGAGCTGGTAATCCGTGCTGACGGCACTGGCGGCACCGGCAGCCGGTTTGGCGTTCTGGGCAACAAAAAAGTCTGCACCGGACAGGCCTTTCGATGCGGATGCCGAAACGGCGCTTTTCCGTTCTTCGGCATGACGCTTCTGCGTTTCCCGGTTCATATCCCACAACAGATGGGACGGGATTTCTTTTAAAAACCGCGAAGGCGCATTATAATTAGTACGGCCGTAAAGCATACGCTCCCCGGCACGGGTTAAATATACCTGCTCTTTGGCACGGGTCAGCGCCACATAGCATAAACGACGCTCCTCTTCCATTTCACCCGGTTCCAGCGAATATGCAGCCCGGCTGTGCGGGAAGATGCCCTCTTCCATGCCGGTCACAAAAACAACCGGGAATTCCAGCCCTTTTGCCCCGTGCATGGTCATAATGGTAACCGAATCCTCTTCGGTATCCATCTGATCTAAATCGGTAAAGAGCGCGACTTCGGCCAGAAACGCCGACAGACTCCGGTTCTCCGAATCCTCACGGCTGTCAAAGGCCGTTGTAATAGAAATAAACTCGTTCAGGTTTTCAATACGGGATTCGGCTTCTACCGTTTTTTCAGCCTGCAGCATCTGCAGATATCCGCTTTCCTCAAGAATCATCTGGGTTAACGCGGTTACCGGCAGGCTCTCGCTTAAAATGCGGAAGGTATCTAACAGCCGGCCAAACTGCGCCATAATGAGCGCATATTTTTTGCCAACACTGCTTTCCTCCGCCCGCAGCATAGCATCGGAAATTGTCAGATTATTTTCCTGGGCAAACAGCACAAGCTTCATCCAGCTGGTGTCCCCTACGCCGCGTTTTGGAGTACCAAGTGCCCGTTCCGCGCTGATAACATCGGCCGGATTGGCAATGATGCGCAGATACGCCATAATATCTTTGATTTCTTTACGGCCATAGAATTTCTGACCGCCGTAAATATGATATGGAATCGCTTCTTTAATAAATGTTTCTTCCAGTACACGGAACTGCGCCGTTGCACGGCACAAAATAGCATGATCTTTTAATTTACGGCCTTCTTTTAAGCCTTTGCGCACCTGCTGGGCAATAAACCAAGCTTCCTCCCGCTCAGTGTAAGCGGTGTAGCTGGCTAAGAGGCCCCCCTCTTTTTTCTCGGTCCAGAGGCGCTTGTCCTTACGGCCCTCATTGTGGCGCACCACGCTGTAGGCCGCATCCAGAATACTCTGAGTGGAGCGGTAGTTTTCCTCCAGTTTTACGACCTTTGCCGCCGGGTAGTCCTTCTCGAAATTGAGAATATTGCGGATATCGGCACCGCGCCACTGGTAAATGGACTGGTCGTCATCCCCTACTACACACAGATTTTTATAGCGGCTTGCCAGCAGTTTTACCAGCACATACTGCGCCATGTTGGTATCCTGATACTCGTCCACCAGAATATAGCGGAAGCGTTCCTGATAGCGCTCCAGCACATCCGGATTTTCGCGGAACAGCTGCACGGTCAGCATAATCAGGTCATCAAAATCAAGGGCATTATTCTGCTGTAAGCGTTCCTGATAGATGCGGTAAAGCTCCGCATGTTTCTCCTCGGCAAAATCGCCCATCGCCTCGCGCATAGCCTCAGCCGGTGTGCGAAGCTCATTTTTATGGGTGGAGATACGCGCTGCCACCCCTCTTGGCGGAAATTTTTTCTCGTCAATGTTCTGTTCTTTTAAAATCATTTTAATCAGCGTCTGCTGATCGGCATCATCGTAAATAACAAAGTTGGTGTCATAGCCGATGTAATTGATTTCATTGCGCAGAATCCGCACACAGGTGGAGTGGAAGGTGCTGGCCCAGACTTTCTCCCCGTCCTGGCCTACCAGTGCCACAATACGTTCCCGCATTTCCTGTGCCGCTTTATTGGTAAAGGTGATGGCCAGAATATTCCATGGCGCCACCCGTTTTTCATAAATCAGATAAGCAATGCGTGTTGTCAGTACCCGTGTTTTCCCCGAACCGGCACCGGCCAGTATCAGAAGCGGCCCCTCGGTACATTCCACCGCCTCCCGCTGCGGCATATTCAGCTGCGATAAATCCATAGTCTGTCCCTCACTCTCATCTATACCCTTATTGCGCGCACAATACGCGCATTTTAAATAAAATAAAAATAATTATAACAAAAAAAAGACAGCTAGTCCAGTAAGGGCAATAGCTGTCATAGTATTATTTTACCACCGAAAAGGCTTCCGCCATTTTTTTCAGCTGATGGACATCCGCTTTTTCTGTCATACACACCGATACGATTCGCCCCGGCCACAAAAACAGATAGCCGTTTGCACTATCCCGCTCTGTGCGAAACAGCTTATACACCGTCACACCACTTTCAATATCTGAAATCTCCATACTATTGTACTCGGGCGAGTAGTTCCCCTCATCAAAAAAACTCTGAAAATCCGAATTAAACAGGAATCCATGTGCCGTGTGCCGACTCAGACGATTTTTGCAGGATTCCAGACAGGCATTATATAAAAATCCCGCTTTTACATCCACCATCTCATAGCTGAACTCGGAAACACCCTCCGAAAAATATGGCACTACAGCCTGCTGAGCCAGTGTGCGCCTTAATAGAAAAGTTTCCTTCTCGTTCACTTCCCTTGTATAAAGAGCACCGTCTGTAACTTCCCCCAATTCTTCCAGTGTCATCAGCATGGCATCGTCATAAACCGGATAAAGGGTATCGCCCACGGTTACCAGCTCTGCATCATCGTCTTTTGGAAACAGCAGTTCATCTACATAGCCAACCCAGTAGAACATAGAAAACACCAGCGCACCGGCCACAATGCCTCTGCCGATGCGGACCGCACTTATCGAGGCTCCGCATTTTTTCATCACCAGATCGGTAATCCCAAACCCGGCACTCAAAACCAGAAACATCATACCAAACAGCACGATGGCACGCGCTCCACCATCCAGCCAAAATGCAGCCAGCATCACAAAAACCGTACCCCACACTACAATCTGCTGCGCCCAAAACAATCTACGATACACATCAGAAGCTGGCATACACGCACCGCCGCTTTGCACCAGCCCCGTCATCTGCTTTTTCCATCGACGGTATTCACAAACCTGTAGCAGGCTTAAAATCACAAGCATTAACCATAACCACAGCATCGAAAGCTCCATATTAGACGAAAGTAGATTTACTGGGTTATGCATTACATCCCGCACCCGAAACGCCAACATCACCGTTGCCAGAATGGCCAGCAATATCCCGGAAACCTGTACCGTACTGCCGACATTACGATGAAGCGTCAAGCATGGAAATCCAAGTGAGAGTACATGGCATCAACCTTAGCGCCAAGTTCCCAACCGAGAAGCAAGGCTGTACCGAAACGACCGGGGGTATAGCTCTTACCAAATGCCAAAGGATTGAGCAACATATCCACTCGACCACCAAGACGAGCAGACTTCAGCAACAAGTCCTTATGGGCATTAAGGTGGCTGGTAGCCATCTCACCACTGAAACGAACACCCAAGAGTGAGTTCATCCAACGGCCATAACCCAAACCAAACTGTACGCCACCAGTAGCGCCGAAAGGTATACCATTACCTATAGCATACTGAATACCCATGGCATAATTAACAAAATCTTTGGTTTCTGTATGCTTATCCTTAATGGTCTGCGCATTGAGTGTAACTACACCACAAAAAAGCAATACACTAAAAACACCTACTGAAAAAGCCCTCTTCAT
>JAFOFM010000199.1 GCA_017387265.1 Peptococcaceae bacterium
CTGACAGGTGTTATGACCGGTCTGCATTTTTCGCCAACTCCGGAATCCCGTCAGAATCTGCTGCGGGAAAATGCCGATGATGCGAAAATCTTTGTAACCGGCAATACTGTTATTGATGCGCTGCTGGCTACGGTAAAAGAACAGTATCAGTTTGCGGATGCCGATTTACAGAATCTGCTGGACGGCTCTTCCAAAAAGGTGCTGATTACCGCTCATCGCCGTGAAAATCAGGGCGAGCCAATGAAACATATCTTCCAGGCGGTGCGTCGTTTGCATGAAACTCTGCCGGAAGTGGAATTTATCTTCCCGATTCACAAAAATCCAAAAGTGCGTGAACTGGCGGCACAGATTCTGGGCGATTTAGCTCGCGTGCATATTATCGAACCGCTGGATTATGAACCATTTGCTAATGCTATGGCGCGTGTGGATCTGATTATGACTGACTCGGGCGGCCTGCAGGAAGAAGCTCCTGCACTGGGCAAACCGGTTCTGGTGCTGCGTGATACAACAGAACGTCCGGAAGCGGTAACAGCCGGTACAGTAGAACTGGTTGGCACTGATGAGGAATTAATCTATAACACAGCACTGACTCTGCTGACTGATGAAGCAGCATACAGTAAAATGGCGAACGCAGTAAATCCGTATGGTGACGGGAAAGCCTGTGGTCGTATTACCGCTGCAATCGAATATCATTTCGGTATGCGGGAGGAACGTCCGGATAACTGGATGTAAAAACCACAACAGACATAATAAATATTTATTAAGTTATAGGTATAATGTATGGAATTTCTGTTGTGCTGGACAGGATTTTCTAGTAAAATAATACTATGAGATTTATGAATTGAGGTGGCAACGTGCCAATCAAACCTGGCAAATATTCGGGGCGCGATTATTTTGGGCTGGCTTTGAGTTTTACGGTTACGATGATTGTCAGTATCATGATAACTTCGTGGTGCGGTAAATGGCTGGATGCAAAACTTGGCACGCCGGGCGTTTTCTGGCTTCTGGGTGTACTGGGCGGGATTTATTCCGGGTTTCATCTGTTTATTGAACAGATTGAACGCATCGAAAATCCTATTGATCCGGATGAACGGGCGCCGAAAGACTGGTAAAATAGCTGCTAAATAAGTGTAAGGAATACAAGCTATAAAAAATAAGAAGTGGCAGGAAAGGGAGAAATATGCTAGAATCTGTATTGTTTTCAGGTGCGATTGGATTCGTGTGGGGGCTGGCAGTCAGCCTTCTTAGCAACTTTCTTACCTGGAGAACACTGAACCGGCCAAAAGGTGTTATGAGTACCCTGATTTTTGTAATCCGGTGGCTGCTCCTGATACTGGCCATGGCTGTTGTGTATAAAAATACGGCAATGTTAATTGGTACAGCTTTAGGTTTGCTGACGATAAAAAATATAATTTTTGTGAAAAACCTACATACTTTAATACAAGCGCGAAAGGGGTGAAATGAATGTTTCTGACAAATGTTGCGTATGCTGCCGATCATGGACATTCTGCTCCACTGTTTCACATCGGGCCACTGGAGGTAACAAGTGAAATTACCACTATGTGGGCTGTTATGGCACTGATTCTGATTGTAAGTTATCTGGGCACCAGAAATATGAAACGCATTCCATCCGGTATTCAGAATGTACTGGAACTGGGGATTGAAATGTATGAAAATTTCTGGACAGATATTCTGGGCAAAAAACGTACAAGAGAACTGATGCCTTTCCTGGCAACATTCTTTATCTTAATTCTGTGTTCCAACTATTCCGGTTTACTGCCGCTGGCTGGTACACTGCCAGGTTTAAAACCGCCAACCAGTAACGTAAGTACAACTGCGGGTCTGGCTATCGTGGTATTCTTCCTGGTTCTGTATTACAACCTGAAAGTACAGGGTCCAATTGGTTATATTAAACATCTGATTGGTCCTATGCCTGCAATTTCTTTCTTAATGCTGCCGCTGAACATTGTAGAACAGTTTACACGTCCGCTGTCTCTGGCGTTACGTCTTTACGGTAGTGTTTACGGGGAAGAAATGGTAGTTGCAAGTTTAGCTGCACTGTGTCCGCTGGTATTACCGCTGACCATGCAGGTAATGGGTATTCTGTTTGGTGCTATCCAGGCTTTCGTATTTACACTGTTAGCTTCTATCTATCTGGAAGAAGCAACTGCTGTACATCACTAAGCCTTGATATAATAGCTTAATCTTATTTCAGAGGACAACCTCTGGAGATTCCCAATAAAGTATTGGAAGGAGGTCGAATTTAATGGAATTATTAGGTTTAGCAGCTGCATTAGCAGTAGCAATCGCAACAATCGGCCCTGGTCTGGGTCAGGGTATTGCTGCTTCTAAAGCAATGGAAGCTATCGCTCGTCAGCCAGAAGCTTCTGGTGATATCCGTACATCCTTAATCCTGGCGTTAGCATTTATGGAAGCATTAACAATTTACGGCTTACTGATTGCCTTCATGATTTTAGGTAAATTCTAATTAGAGCTACTCTGATTATATCCTGTTATCAAGGAATCAAAAAACAAGGTAATGTAAGGGTCTAAGTAGGCGATTGGGACTTGGTCCAATCGCCTATTGTTAGTATTACCGGAAAAACTGGTTTATTCAACCATGCGTATACATCTATGTATCGACCCCGCATGAGAGGAGGTTATGTACTTGGATATCAATCCATCTACAGTAATTTTTGCGATTATTAACTTCTGTATTCTGGTTGTTGGTTTAAAAGTATTCTTATACAAACCAGTATGTAACATGCTGGACAGCCGTAAAGAAGAAGTTGCAAATAACTTAAATTCTGCTGAAGAAGCAAAACTGGAAGCGCAGAAACTGAAAGATGAATATGCTGCTCAGCTGCAGAACGCTAGAAGCGAAGCGCAGGATATCATTAATCAGGCTGCGAAAATCGGTGAACAGACAAAAACTGATATCGTAAATGAAGCAAGAGAAGAAGCGGCAAGACTGACTGCGAAAGCACAGGCTGACATTGCTCGTGAAAAAACTGAAGCTTTAAACGAAATCAGAAATGAAATTGCTGACCTGGCAGTGCTGGCTGCAGCAAAAGTTGTTGGTAAAACAATTGATGTTGCAGATCATCAGAATATGGTCAATGACTTTGTTAAAGAGGTAGGGGAAGCGAAATGATGAACACAGCAGTAGCGAAACGTTACGGGCAGGCTCTCTTACAGATTGGTCAGGAAAAAAACGCTATCGATCAGTATCAGGACGAACTGAAACTGGTGGTAGATACAATTGATAATAATGCTGAATTAAAAGAAATTTTAATTAGCCAAACTGTCAGCAGCGATAAAAAGAAAGCAATCGTAAAAGATCTGTTCGGCGCTCAGACTGATAAAAATATCATGAATCTGCTGTATGTAGTGATTGATAAAAATCGTGAAGAGTATCTGGCTTCTATTTACGAAACTTACTGCGCTTATGCTGATGAAGTCCGCAACATTGCTTTTGCTGATGTCGTTTCTGCATATCCGTTAACTGAAGAACAGGAAACTGCTCTCAGTGCCCAGCTGGCAAAACTGTCTGGGAAAACTGTTAAGCTGAATGTCAGCGTTGATGAAAGCCTGTTGGCCGGATTAAAAGTAACATTTGGTGACAAGGTATATGACGGCACAGTAGGTGCCCGCCTTGCAGGCATGAAAAATAAATTACACGAAGTACAGTTTTAATGAAAGATTGAGGTGAGGGACTAAAATGAGTATCAGACCAGAGGAAATTAGTTCCATTCTGAAAAATCAAATCGAAAACTATGATAACGGTGTTGAAGCAAGCGATATCGGTACTGTAATCGAAGTAGGTGACGGTATTGCTCAGGTTTATGGCCTGAAAAATGCGATGGTAAACGAACTGCTGGAATTCCCGGGCGGCGTTCAGGGTATGGCGCAGAACCTGGAAGAAGACCATGTTGGTTGCGTTATCTTAGGTCCATACAAACATATTAAAGAAGGCGACCCTGTTAAGAAAACAGGTCGTATCGTTGAGGTTCCAGTAGGTGAAGCTCTGCTGGGTCGTGTAGTAAGTGCAACAGGTCTGCCAATCGATGGCAAAGGCCCTATCGTAACTGATAAATACAGACCAGTAGAATCTATCGCTCCTGGTGTAATTACCCGTAAAGGTGTACATCAGCCATTACAGACAGGGATCAAATGTATCGACGCCCTGGTTCCAATTGGTAAAGGTCAGCGTGAATTAATCATCGGTGACCGTCAGACCGGTAAAACAGCGGTAGCTCTGGACACCATCATCAACCAGAAAGGTAAAGATGTAATCTGTATCTACGTTGCTGTAGGTCAGAAAGCTTCTACCGTAGCGAACGTTGTAAGCAAACTGGAAGAATACGGCGCAATGGAATACTCTATCGTAGTTGCTGCGACCGCTTCTGAACCAGCTCCAATGTTATACATCGCTCCATACGCAGGTGCTGCGATGGGTGAAGAATTTATGTTCAACGGCAAAGACGTTCTGATCGTATACGATGACCTGTCCAAACAGGCTGTTGCATACCGCGAACTGTCCCTGCTGCTGAAACGTCCTCCAGGCCGTGAAGCTTACCCTGGTGACGTATTCTACTTACATTCCCGTCTGCTGGAACGTGCAGCGAAACTGGAAGACAAACTGGGCGGCGGCTCCATGACAGCTCTGCCAATTATCGAAACCCAGGCTGGCGACATTTCCGCATACATTCCAACAAACGTAATTTCCATTACTGACGGTCAGATCTTCCTGGAAGCTGACTTATTCAACGCTGGTGTACGTCCTGCTATCAACGCAGGGGTATCCGTATCCCGTGTAGGTGGTTCTGCACAGGTTAAAGCGATGAAAAAAATCTCCGGTAACCTGCGTCTGGACTTAGCGCAGTACACCGAGTTAAAAGCGTTTACACAGTTCGGTTCCGACCTGGATGCTGCTACAAAAGCAACTCTGGACCGTGGTGCACGCGTTATGGAAATGTTAAAACAGGGTCAGTATGTTCCAATGCCTGTTGAAGATCAGGTTGTTATCATTTACGCTGTATCCAAAGGTTACACTGATGATATCGCTGTTGAAAAAATCGGTGCATTCGAAGCTGGTCTGTTAAACTTTATGAAATCCTCCAGCTACAAAACTAGCGTATTAGACGTTATCGCATCTACCGGTAAACTGGAAGGTGCTGCTGACGAAGCGCTGGTAAAAGCAATCACTGAATTCAAAGCAACTTTCCAGGCGTAAGCCAGTGAGCTGTTTTGATTCTTCGAGAGGGTGGTGAATAAGGTTTGGCTAGTGGTAAGGAAATAAAACGACGGATCCGCAGTGTTCAGAGTACCGGTAAAATCACAAAAGCGATGAAACTGGTATCTGCTTCCAAGCTGCGTCGTGCGCAGGGCTCTGTAGTATCCGCTCGTCCATACAAAGATAAATTAAAAGAAGTACTTTCCAGACTGGTAGCGAGCGCAGGTGCATCTGTATCTGATCCGCTGCTGGAAGTCAGAGAAGTAAAACGAGTTGGTTATGTTGTTTTTGCCTCCAACAAAGGCTTAGCCGGTGGTTACAATGCGAACATCATGAAAGAAGCGCTGGCTCAGGTAAAAGCTACCGTAGAGCAGGGCTATGAAGTTGGCATCGTAGCAGTTGGTAAAAAACCAAGAGATTTCTTCCAGAAACGTGGTTACACAATCGACGAAGAATTCCTGGCTGTGAATGATATTCCATCTGCAGCAGATGCGGATGCCATCACAAAAATGATTAAAACCGCTTATGTAACAGGGAAGTATGATGAAGTACGCATTGTATATGCGGAATTCCGCAGCGCAATGTCGCAGATTCCAAAAACTGTGAAAGTACTCCCGATTGAAACACCGGAAAGTGAAACCGCAGATGGTCTGGATTACATCTTTGAACCATCTCCGGATATCGTATTAAGTCAAATTCTGCCTTTATATTTAGCAAACCAGGTATTCAGTGCATTAACAGAAGCAAAAGCAGGGGAACATGGCGCTCGTATGACCGCGATGTCTGCAGCTAGTGATAATGCAGCAGCACTGGTAGCACGTCTGGATCTGGAATACAACCGTGCTCGTCAGGCTGCTATTACAAATGAAATTACTGAAATCTGTGCCGGTGCAAATGCACTGAACGGCTAATATACAGGTAACTATGTGAAGAAGGAGGTTTACCAGTCTTGAATAAAGGTAAAATTATTAGAGTCGTTGGTCCAGTTGTTGACGTTGAGTTCACTGCTGACAGTCTGCCTGCAATTTACAACGCTGTTGTAATCCGCACAGAAGACCAGGACAATAAAAATTTTGAAGTTAATCTGACATTGGAAGTTGAACAGCATCTGGGTAACAACACCGTAAGATGCGTTGCAATGTCTGCTACAGATGGTCTGGTTCGTGGTATGGTAGCTGTTGATACAGGTTCTCCAATCACTGTACCAGTAGGGGATGCTACCCTGGGTCGTCTGTTAAACGTAGTTGGTGAAGCCATTGATGAACAGGGTCAGGTAGAAGGTGAAAGATGGGGTATCCATAGAGAAGCTCCTACTTTTGCTGAACAGAATGCTGCAAAAGAAATTCTGGAAACAGGTATCAAAGTTATTGACCTGATCTGCCCATACGTAAAAGGTGGTAAAATCGGTCTGTTCGGTGGTGCCGGCGTAGGTAAAACCGTATTAATCCAGGAACTGATTCGTAACATTGCGTACGAACACGGTGGTTACTCCATTTTCGCGGGCGTTGGTGAACGTACTCGTGAAGGGAAAGACTTACTGGTAGAAATGACAGAATCCGGCGTTATTAATAAAACCGCCATGGTATTCGGTCAGATGAACGAGCCGCCTGGCGCTCGTATGCGTATTGCTCTGACAGGTCTGACCATCGCTGAATATTTCCGTGATGTTCAGGGTCAGGACGTACTGCTGTTCATCGACAACATCTTCCGTTTCACCCAGGCTGGTTCTGAAGTATCCGCTCTGCTGGGCCGTATGCCTTCCGCAGTAGGTTATCAGCCAACACTGGCAACTGAAATGGGTCAGATGCAGGAACGTATTACATCTACAAATAAAGGGTCTATCACATCTGTACAGGCTGTATACGTGCCTGCCGATGACTTAACTGACCCTGCTCCTGCAACAACATTCGCGCACTTAGACGCAAAAACTGTATTAAACCGTGCAATTTCCGCAAAAGGTATTTACCCTGCGGTAGACCCACTGGATTCTACATCCCGTATTCTGGACCCACTGGTAGTAGGCGAAGAACATTACAATGTAGCTCGTGGCGTACAGCAGGTTCTGCAGGAATACAAAGAACTGCAGGATATCATCTCCATCTTAGGTATGGATGAATTAACCGACGAACAGAAACTGACAGTAGCACGTGCTCGTAAAGTAGAACGTTTCCTGTCCCAGTCCTTCTTCGTTGCGGAACAGTTCACTGGTAACCCAGGTCAGTATATTCCACTGAAAGAAACAATCCGTGGCTTTAAAGAAATCCTGGATGGTAAACACGACGAACTGCCAGAAGGTGCATTCCTGATGGTAGGTACCATTGAAGATGCTGTAGAAAAAGCTAAGAAAATGATGGCGTAAGGGGGATTGGCAAATGGCTGATAATACCCTGAAACTGGAAGTTATTACTCCAGAACAGGTTGCTTTACGCGATGAAAGCACATCTGTTGTTGTGCCTGGCGTAGATGGTGAACTTGGTATCTGGCCAAATCATGCACCTCTGCTGGCAGGTTTAAAACCTGGTGTAATCACTTATAAAACAGCATCTGGCACACAGAAACTGGTTGTATCCGGCGGTTTCATCGAAATCTCCAACAATGTAATCAGTGTAATTGCTCCAGCTGCTGAAAAAGCTTCTGATATCGACTTTGCCAGAGCGGAAGCTGCGAAAAAACGCGCAGAAGAACGTCTGGCACAGAAAAGTGCAGATATCGATGTTGCGAGAGCACAGGCTGCTTTAGCAAGAGCAAAAGCTCGTCTGAGCGTTCGCTAAACTATGCTTGATAATCAGAACCGTTTCCTTTAGGAAACGGTTCTTTTTTATACATATCTATTCCGTTACATCTATTCTGAAGCGATTAAATCTGTTATGCGCCGAGTATTTGCAGCGGATAAAGACTTTTATGAATGGGACAATTATCTGCGTTAAATCGAAAAATACCAATTGTCTGAGGATGCAGAGACGCTTCATTTTGTCTGGTATGATATCTATCAGCAATATTAAATGCTCTGTTATCAATTTTTTATTTGACCGTGAGCTCAAAATGCGGTATCATAAGAAAAGATGTGTTATTATGCAAGTCGTGTCATTTCTTACGAACAATATAGAATTATTTGCATATACTAGCCGTATAAGGTACAAGAACATAAGACGGAATATACGGGAAGTGTGTTCCTGTACTTTATACGAATTTACAGAACTACTACTCCTAGAGGGAGGGACAGGACATTGGATAAGCTGATTGTAACAGGCGGCAACACCATTCAGGGGGAAGTCACCATCAGTGGTGCTAAAAATGCGGTACTGCCGATTATCATCGGGGCTTTGCTGGCTGAGGATGTGACCGTGCTGCATGATGTACCGAATTTATCCGACGTAGCAACTATCAGAGAAATTTTAGAAACTCTGGGTGCGAAGATTACATTTGAAAATCACATTATGACCATTGACTGTCGTAGCGTGGATCGTTATACAGCACCATATGATTATATTCAGAAAATGCGTGCCAGTGTACTGATTATGGGGCCGCTGCTGGCTCGTTTCGGCAAAGCAAAAATTTCTATGCCGGGGGGCTGTGCCATTGGGACCCGTCCGATTGATTTACATCTGAAAGGACTGGAGGCCTTAGGTGCAAAAATCCAGATTAATCATGGTGACATGGATGCAGAAGTGCTGCAGAATCGTCTGCAGGGGAATCGGGTATATCTGGATTTCCCAAGCGTTGGAGCAACAGAGCATATTATGATGGCGGCAGCTACAGCAGAAGGTACAACGATTATCGAAAATGCGGCAGAGGAACCGGAAATTGTGGATCTGGCCAACTTCTTAAACAGTATGGGTGCCTGTGTTCGCGGAGCCGGTACCAATATCATTAAGGTTGACGGTGTAGAAAAACTGCACGGCACAACATATACAATTATTCCAGACCGTATTGAAGCAGGCAGCTATATGATTGCTGCAGCGATTACCGGCGGCGAATTACTGGTTAAAAACGTGATTACAGATCACCTCAAACCTCTGACAGCAAAGCTGGAAGAATGTGGTGTTGAGATTATTGAGGAAAACGGCGGTGTGCGTGTAAAAGGTCATTTGCCTGTAAAAGCAACGGACGTGAAAACAATGCCGCATCCAGGATTCCCGACAGATATGCAGGCACAGTTCATGGCGCTGATGACAGTGGCAGACGGGACCAGCGTAGTAACCGAAACTGTTTTTGAAAATCGCTTTATGCATGCAGATGAACTGCGTCGTATGGGTGCAAATATAAAAACAGACGGTCGTAGTGCGGTTGTAGAAGGGGTTAGTCAGTTAGCTGGCTGCAAAGTAAAAGCAACCGATTTACGTGCTGGTGCAGCATTAATCATTGCAGCGCTGGTAGCTGAAGGCCAGACTGAAATCACAGGTCTGAATTACATTGATCGTGGTTATGAGGATTTAATCGAAAAATTTCAGACAATCGGGGCAAATATTGTCCGTATAAACGGTGTGGAAGAAGAATAAGATATGCCAGGAGGATTCCTTTCGGGGAATCCTCTTTTTATTGTGTTTTCTCTTGCATTTTTGCTGCAAAACGCATACCATTATCACAGAAAAACTGTGTTGATAAAGAGGCGATTGATTATGAAAATTCTAATGCAGCTGGCAATTATACTGCTGATCTGTTTTTTAGGAGAAGTTATTGCAGCGGTATTGCCATTTCCGTTTCCGGCTAGTGTTATCAGTATGCTGCTGGTATTGACGCTTTTATTATGGGGTCCTTTAAAAATTTATCATATTCAGAAACAGGCAGATTTTTTGCTGGATAATATGGGCTTTTTCTTTGTGCCGCCAACTGTAGCGATTCTAGGTTATTTAGGTTATATGCAAGGTAAAATTGTTATAGTCCTCTTTATCTGCTTTATCACAGTAATTACTACGTTTGCTGTGACCTCCTGGACTGTTACGGCAATGATGAAATATGAAATTCGGAGAAAGGAGCGTAAACGTCATGCAGAATCTGAGTGAGCTGCTGTATTCTCCGTATTTCGGAGTGATAGCAACCATTTTTGCTTACCAGGCGGGTGTCAGTATTCAGAAAAAAGTAAAACATCCGCTGGCGAATCCTATCTTAATCGCAGTGCTGCTAATCTGCACGCTGCTGGTTATAATGGATATTCCCCTGGAGGCGTATCAGGAAGGCGGAAATTTAATCTATCTGTTTCTGGCTCCGGCTACAGCAGCACTGGCAGTGCCGATTTATAAAAACTGGCAGATTTTACGGCTAAACTGGAAGCCGATTATTGCCGGTACTATGGCAGGTTCCTTTTCGTCGATTGTGATTGTATTTGCTCTGTGTAAGCTATTTAAAGTGGAAGAATCGCTTACATTGTCGCTTTTAAGCAAATCCGTTACCACACCTATTGCGGTGGGCATTACAGAGCAGCTTGGCGGTATTGTGCCAATTGCGATTGCAGCAGTGATTTTCTCCGGGATTACAGGAAATATTATGGCGCCGTTTCTAGTGAAGGTCTTTCGTGTTGAGGATCCGGTTGCACAGGGAATCGGGATTGGAACAGCCAGTCATGCAATTGGGACGACTCGCGCGATTACCATGGGGGAATTACAGGGCGCGATGAGTGGTTTAGCAATCGGGTTATCCGGTCTCTGGACAGTTTTCTGGACGTTTCTGTTTTCCGTATGGATAGGATAAGGAATTTTACAGAAATCCCTGTCCAGATTAGGAAATTGTTTTGAATATTACCGCAATATCTGTTATAATGAATTCAACCAATTTAAACTTATC
Organism: Peptococcaceae bacterium; assembly: GCA_017387265.1. GTDB lineage: Bacteria > Bacillota > Peptococcia > Peptococcales > Peptococcaceae > UBA7185. The sequence goes on from JAFOFM010000199.1 coordinate 11,018, forward strand.
TCAAAGGAGTGTTTTAACATGCAGCACACAAGCCATACACAGGTTGTTTTCGCTGACAGCCACGAAGAAGCAAAAGAAAAATACTTAGCACTGGGTATTAAACCAGACCACGATCCAAATCCACAGATCGATGTTATCAAAGCTACTGAAGACGAAGACTTTGAAATCGACATGGACTTCAATCTGATTGGTGAAATCTCTGTAGGTATCGATGTTATGAACATCATCCGCCAGGACTACCCAAGAGCATATGTAGTATACTACATTGAAGAACACTAATTTTAAAACCGCATTCTCGAATGAGAGTGCGGTTTTTTTCTTTGCTTTATTCAGAAAAGATGGTTCCAGTATATCCCTGTATAAAACAAAGGTAAAAAGAAAACGCAGAAGTGAGGGTCGTGTCTCGCTTCTGCGTTTTATAGTATAGCACTTATTCGTTTTCACTCTGCATCAGTGCTTTTTTTACCTGAGCACCAATGGCAGTTTCCAGACGTTTTTTCTGCAGGGTGCAGCCTTTGTCGTATGGCTGTGTTAAGCTGCCGCCATAACGGATATTATTAGCATGGCATCCGCCGCTGCAGTAAAATCTAGCCCAGCATTTCATGCAGGCTTCTTTGCTCAGTACATTGCTCTGCTGGAACTGTTTACATAAATCCAGATTTACAATACCAGTGTCTACAGTACCTACTTTATAGGATTCCTCACCAACAAACTGATGACATGGATATAAATCGCCTTCCGGGCTGATTGCCAGATAATCGTGACCGGCACCGCATCCGCTTAAACGTTTTGGAAGACATGGACCACCGCTTAAATCTACGTTGAAGTGGAAGAAGTTATATGGATCTCCTTTTTCGTAGTATGCCAGATAGTGACGAGCCAGTTTGTCGTATTCACGGCAAGCAGCGAATACGTCTTCGTCGGTTAAAGCGTAGTCGAATTCTGCTGGTGCTACAACCGGCTCCATAGATAATTCACGGAAGCCTAAATCTACCATATGTGCCACGTCGGCAGCAAAATCGGTATTATGATGCGTGTAGGTGCCGCGCAGATAATATTCTTCGCCGTTACGGGTTTTTACGAAATCCTGGAAGTTTTTCACGATAGCATCGTAAGAACCTGCACCGTTCGGGAACTTGCGCATATTGTCGTTGGTTTCTTTTCTGCCGTCCAGACTAAGTACAGCACTGATACCTTCTTCGTTCAGGAATTCCTGCACTTCTTTGGTCAGCAGTACGCCGTTTGTAGTCATGGTGAATTTAAATACTTTACCATGCTGTGCAGCCTGCTCTTTCCCGTATTTCACCAGTTCTTTGCATACTTCAAAGTTTAAGAGCGGTTCCCCGCCAAAGAAATCGACTTCGATATGTTTCCGATGTTTCGATGCTTTGATTAAGAAATCCAGAGCTTTTTTACCGGTTTCCAGACTCATCAGGGAACGCTGGCCATGATAAGCGCCGCTATCAGCAAAGCAGTAACCACAGCGCAGATTGCAGTCGTGTGCCATATGCAGACAGATTGCTTTTACGATTGGCTCTGTATGTGGTGTAAAGCCCTGCAGTTCGCGGTCATCGGTAAATAACTGTCCCGCCATCATCAGATTACTTACTTCATCAATTACTGCAGTCGCTTCTTCGAAACCATACTGTTCGCTCAGCATAGTGAATGCAGTTTCAAATGGATTTACCACGAGATAATCAAAAAAGTCCCAGGTAGCCTGATCCACAATGTGAACCGAACCGCTGTTTACATCCAGTACGATGTTTAAATCTTCAAAACGAAACCGGTGAATCCGGCCGAAATCTAAATTTTCCATTACAATAGCTCCTTTTATGAATTGCCATGTACCATGAATTGTGTAGGCAATTTCGTAATGTCATTCTTTTTTACAGATAAATTCTTATCCCTTTATTGTAGTTTTTTTCGCTGCGTTCGTCAACTGTTTGGCCATAAAGCTTTTTTAAAATCCTTATGTGTTTTCCGTTTTCTTTGATTATGAAGATTGAGCGAAAATTCTTAACAATTTCTTGAATAGTTGATAAC
>JAFOFM010000200.1 GCA_017387265.1 Peptococcaceae bacterium
GATCAGCCGCGGGCAGGCAGAGATGGAGTATCTGATACCGTATATTCGTGAAAACTTCAAAGGCTTTGAACATGCAGAGCTGGTTTCTACAGCTGAGCAGCTGTATGTGCGAGAGAGTCGTCATATAATCGGGGAGTATCAGTTGACGATTGATGATGTACTGGAAAACCGTGACCAGTGGGATAAAATTGCTATTGGTGCATATCCGGTAGATGTGCAGCCAACAGCGACTCAGACCTATGGCACAGTAATTGGCAGTCCGGACCGCTATGCGATTCCGTTCCGCAGTCTGGTGCCATTACAGGTTGATAACCTTCTGGTGGTAGGCCGCAGTGCTTCTTATACATCTCTGGCAGCCGGCAGTGCCCGCGTGATTCCGCTCGGGATGGCAGAAGGGGAGGCAGCTGGTGCAGCAGCGGCATATTCTATCAATAATCAGATGGATTTTCGGGCGATGACACAGGATAAAAACGCTATTTTAAGTGTACAGAATATCTTAAAGGCGCAGGGAGCTTATCTGGATGATTTCACAGTCCACGATGAGATTATGGATCACTGGGCCTATCAAGGGGTAAAAGTATTACGCAGTCTGGGTATTCTGGATGGCGGTTATAACAATGATTATAAGCTGGATGAACCGGTAAGCCGCTGGCGTTATCAGAATATGATTAACAATGTGTTGAAAAAAACTGGTATCAATCAAGCCTATATCGAAGTAAATGATAATCCGCCGAACCGTCAGATTATCGGTACTGCTGCTAGAGCGATTGCAGCGGCAGAAGGTGTGAAGTATGAAAACGATTATCAGGTGTATCTGCAGGCACTGGAAGAACGGGGAATTCTGACAGAGGCGCTGAAACCATACTTTGAAGATGGGGAAAAACAGCCGAATGTGGCGGAAGTGGTACAGCTGATGGCGAATGTATATCTGTATTTAGAAGGATAAATCTATGAAAAAAACAAAAATACTTGTTGTCTGTCTGCTTTTTGCATTCGCCTTAACCGGTTTCTGTGGCTGCGGCGGTACAGAAAAATATGATGTCATTGTAGTCGGCGGTGACCCGGAAGGGATTGCAGCAGCAGTAACTGCGGCACGAAACGGTATGAACACACTGCTGATTGAGGATGATGAAGCACTTGGCGGTCTTATGACACTGGGTGGTTTGAATTTTATTGATATGTGTACTGGCGATGACGGGACACTTTTGACACAGGGGACTTTTCTGGAATTTCATGATGCGGTAGGTGGTACGGCTTTTGATATCCAGAAAGCGAAAGACGTGTTTCTGCAGATGGTGGAAAATGAAGAAAATCTCACATTGAAGCTGAATGCAGAATTTATGGAACCGGTGATGGATGGCAATACCATTACCGGTGTTGTGGTGGAGCAGGACGGGAAACAGATTACCTGCAAAGCCGGCAGTATTATTGATGCGACGGTGGATGCTGATGTGGCAGCTGCAGCCGGCGCATCGTATACGTATCTTGGTCAGGATTACGGGCATACCGAAAACGTGACCGGCGTGACACTGGTATTTGAAGTATCAGGTGTGAACTGGCAGGCTGTGAGTGATTATCTGAACGGGGATGATAACCCTAACACTGGCTGTACTGGAAAGGCTGCCTGGGGCTATAACGAAGAAAGCTTTGCCTATGTGGCACAGGACAGCCAGACTCGTTTACGAGGTTTGAATGTTGCACTTCAGGATAACGGCAATGTGCTGATTAACGGCTTTTTAATCTTTGGCGTAGAGCCGCTGGATGCGGCGAGCAAAGAAGCCGGTATTGAGCGTGGGAAAGCGGAACTGGAATATATTATTCCGTATCTGCGTGAGAATTACATCGGCTTTGAAAACGCTGAACTGGCCGGTACTGCAAGCCAGCTCTATGTGCGGGAAAGCCGTCATATTTTAGGGGAATATCAGCTTACGTTGGATGATGTAATGGAAAACCGCTGGTTTGATGACACTATCGCCATCGGGTCTTATCCGGTGGATGTGCCTCCGAATGCCAGACGTAATGTAGGGATTATTGTCGGAGCGCCGGATCGCTACGGGGTTCCGTTCCGATGCCTGGTGCCGCAGGAGATTGACGGCATACTGGTGGTAGGCCGCAGTGCATCTTACACATCGCTGGCGGCAGGCAGTGCCCGGGTAATTCCGCTTGGTATGGCAGAAGGTGATGCGGCGGGTGTGGCTGCTGCTTATGCGAAAAATAACAATATGACGTTCCGTGATATCAGCCGGAGTGCAGAGGCTGTGACAGCCATTCAGCTGAGTCTGCAGGAGCAGGGAGCCTACCTGCAGAAATGGGAGCCGATTGTGATGGACGTAGAAAAACACTGGGCCTATGAAGGTGTGAAAACGCTGCGGAGTCTGGGACTGGTGTATGGCAGTTATGAAAATGACTATCGGCTGGACGAACCGATTACTGTAAGTGAAGTGGACAATCTTCTGGAAGGATTGGACGGAAGCTCTCTGACCGATGTATGGCCGCATTCGGTTCATGCCAGCGTGCGGGATATTCTGGATGCGTCTATGAAGCTTGTCACATCCGCAGATGAAACCGAAGGCAAGACAGCACGGCAATGGCTGACAGAGGCAGGCATTTTAACCGAACAGCTGCAGCCGTATTTTGTCGATGACAATCGTGTGCCGAAACGAGCAGAGGTTATTATGCTGCTTGCCAATGTACGTAATTATCAGATTGAGCAGATGGGTTTTACGGTGCACAATAGTGACGGGATGTCTTATGAGGCTGAAACAATAACAAAGAACTAATTACAGAGGTGAATATATGAAAAAAATAAAATGGTTCTCCATTATTTTGCTGCTGGCAGTCGCAATGTGTGGTCTGGCTGGATGTGGAGAGAACAGCAATGTGGCAGAACAGCCAATCCAAGAAGGTATGGATTACGATGTCATTGTAGTGGGCGGTGACCCGGAAGGGGTTTGCGCGGCGGTATCATCTGCACGCAGTGGGCTGAAAACATTGCTGATTGAAGATGACGAAGCGTTAGGCGGCCTGATGACATTAGGCAAACTGAACTTTATTGATATCTGTGAGAGTCGTGACGGCAGCATTTTAACCCAGGGGCTGTTTATGGAGTTTTATGATGCCGTTGGCGGAACTGCTTTTGATGTGGAAACTGCCAAGCAGTTCTTTTATGACTGGGTTGTGAACGAAAAAAATGCAACGCTGAAACTGAATACAGAATTTATTAAGCCTGTAATGGATGGAGATACGATTGTTGGTGTAGTTGTGGAAGAAAACGGGGAACAGGCAACCTATACAGCCAGTCGTATTATTGATGCTACTGTGGATGCCGATGTGGCTGCAGCGGCAGGCGCGCCATATACCGTTGCCGGTGAGGATATCGGTGAAAAAGAACGCCACATGGGCGTGACACTGGTATTTGAACTGTCTGGCGTTAACTGGGACAAAGTTGTAGACTATCTGGAGAACGACGACAATGAAGGTACCGGTGCTACTGACAAAACTGCCTGGGGTTACACCAGGGAAGGTTATGCCTATGAGCCGAAAGATGACTTGATGCGTCTGAGAGGCTTTAACGTAGCTCGTCAGGATAACGGCAATGTACTGGTAAATGCGCTGATTATTTTTGGTGTAGATGCTATGAGCGAGGAAAGCAAAGCGCAGGGTATTGCCCGTGCTCAGAAAGAACTGGAATATATTGTTCCATATGTACGGGAAAACTTTATCGGGTTTGAAAATGTTGAACTGGCAGGGACTGCAAGTCAGCTGTATATCCGGGAAAGTCGTCATATTATTGGGGAATATCAGCTGACAATCGACGATGTGCTGGAAAATCGTGATCAGTGGGATAAAATTGCTATTGTAGCGTATCCGGCAGATATTCAGCCTACAGCAGGGCAGACCTATGGGACTGTTATCGGGAGCCCAGACAGATATGCGATTCCATTCCGCAGCATTGTGCCGCTGGAAGTAGAAAATATGCTTGTGATTGGCCGCAGTGCTTCTTATACTTCGCTGGCAGCCGGTAGCGCCCGTGTTATTCCGGTAGGGATGGCAGAAGGGGAAGCGGCTGGTGTGGCGTCGGCATATTCGTTAAATAATGCGATTAGTTTCCGTGATATGAGCGCTGATGAAGCGGCCATTGCTGATGTACAGAAAACCTTGAAGAAACAGGGTGCATATCTGGATGACTTTGAAGTGCACGAAGCTTTTATGGAGCATTGGGCATATCCAGGTGTGAAAGTTATCCGCAGTCTGGGTCTGTTAGATGGCGGCTACAGTAATGATTACCGTTTAGATGAACCAATGGGAAAATGGCGTCTGCAGAACATGATTAACAATTCGCTGAAAAAAACCGGCAGCGACTTTGCTCTGGTGGAAGATATTACTGACCCGGTAACCAATGGAAATATGATTGCAGTGGCTGCTCGTCTGGCGGATGTAGAGGCAGACAGCTATACCGGCCAGCTGAGTGGTTTGCAGGAAAAAGGGATTGTGACAGAAGAAATTCTGAACCATATGGGTACAGAACACGAAGCGCCGATGGCTGCAGAGGCCATCATGATTGTGGCAAACCTGTACAATTATTATCTGGCCCAGTAATCATATGACAGTAAATTTGATCTATCTTGAGAAGCGCAGGTGAAAGCCTGCGCTTTTTTCTGTGTTTTTTGCAAACTGATAGATAAAAAAGTTGTAGCGCAACAGGAATATATGATACAATAAAGTGTTAGTAAAAGATTTGGATTAATGGAGGCTATATTATGTTAGATCGTCTGCAGATTTTAGAAGATAAATATGAAGAACTGAATCAGAAAATGGTAGATCCGGATGTGCTGAATAATCCGTCAGAACTGAATAAGCTGGCAAAAGCCCAGTCTGATCTGGAGGATGTGGTAGTAGCATTCCGTCAGTATAAAAAAGTTTTGGGTGAACTGGAAGATTCCAAAATGATGCTGCAGGAAAAACTGGATCCGGAAATGGATGAAATGGTAAAGGCAGAAATTAAAGAGCTGAACGAACAGAAAGAAAATCTGGAACAGCAGTTAACAATCCTGCTTCTGCCAAAAGATCCTAACGACAGCAAAAACGTTATTATGGAAGTTCGTGCTGGTACTGGCGGTGATGAAGCGGCTCTGTTTGCGGCGGATTTATACAAAATGTATGTGCGTTATGCTGAGGCGCAGGGCTGGAAGACAGAAGTTATGAACACTAACTACACAGATGTAGGCGGGTACAAAGAAATCACCTTCATGATTAACGGGAAGGGTGCATACAGCAAACTGAAATTCGAGGGCGGTGTACATCGAGTACAGCGCGTACCAGCTACTGAAGCCAGTGGCCGTATTCATACATCTGCTGCTACTGTAGCGGTTCTGCCGGAAGCGGAAGAGGTAGAAGTAGAAATCAACATGAATGATTTACGCATTGACGTATTCTGCTCCAGCGGTCCTGGCGGCCAGTCGGTTAATACAACTCAGTCTGCTGTACGTGTTACTCATCTGCCAACCGGACTGGTTGTATCCTGTCAGGACGAAAAATCCCAGCAGATGAACAAAGAGAAAGCAATCAAAGTATTACGTTCCCGTCTGCTGGAAAAATATCAGCAGGAAGCGCAGGGCGAACTGTCTGCACAGCGTAAAGGCATGATTGGCAGCGGTGACCGTAGTGAACGTATTCGTACCTATAATTTCCCGCAGGGCCGTGTAAGTGATCATCGTATTAACCTGACCGTACACAATCTGGACAAAGTACTGATGGGGAATCTGGACGAAATTATTGATGCGCTGATTACTACCGACCAGGCAGAAAAACTGAAAAATGCTGATGAATAGTAAGGATTTACTGAAATGGGCAGTGACTGAACTTGGCGTTGAGAAACGGCTGGAGGCTGAATTGCTTTTGTGCCATGTGCTGAATACCAACCGGGCACTGTTAATGGCGCATGACACCGATGAACTGGAAACGGAACAGGTTGAGATGTTTCGTGCACTGGTTGTGCGTCGCAAAGCGGATGAACCTTTGCAGTATTTGTTAGGCACTGCAAATTTTATGGGGCTGGAGCTGCTGGTAACACCAGCCGTGCTGATTCCTCGTTTTGATACAGAACGTTTGGTGGAAAAAGCTTTGAAGCTGCTTGAAGACTGTGAAGAACCGGCTGTTCTGGATGTATGTACCGGCAGTGGTGCCATTGCGTTGGCATTACAGCAGTATAAACCGAAAGCTACCGTTTATGCAGGGGATTTATCTGGTGAGGCGTTAGCTGTTGCCATGCAGAATAATGCCCGATGCGGGCTGGCTGTGCAGTTTCGGCAGGGGAATCTGTTAGAGCCATTTGCAGATTTAACCGGGAAACTGGATTTATTAGCTTCTAATCCGCCGTATATCACGACACAGGAAATGGGTGAACTGCCCGGTGATGTACTGCAGGAACCGCGGTTAGCCTTGTGGGGCGGCAATGACGGGCTGTATTTTTATCGTAAGATTACGGCAGAGGCAGGAGCTATGCTGAAACCCGGAGGCTGGCTGATTTTTGAAATCGGATGGACACAGGGGCCTGCTGTAGAGCAGTTATTAAAGAATGCCGGTTTTGAACAGACAGAGATTATTAAAGACTGGCAGGGGCTTGACCGTGTGGTATGCGGCCGGAAACCGGAATAGAATGAAATAATAAAAAGAAGACGATACATGCATCGTCTTCTTTTTTTGATGTAAAAAAGGAGTTTGAGAAAAAATATAGAATGTTAATTAATGGTAAATAATAAAGAGGAGATGTGTCGATGGTTACGCGGATTAAATCGCCGGGTTTGAAAAAACGAAGACATAAACAGAAACGGCAGAGCCGTATAGCCTGGCTGGGTGTGATTTTTTGTGCAATTGTGTTGTATGGGGTATCTTCGCTGATTGATTTAATTCCAGTACCGGAACCGGAATTGAATTCTGGACGTACAGTGCAGGTATATAATATGAAAACACATGAGCTGATGTCCCTGGACCTGGAACAGTATCTGGTGGGGGTAGTTGCTGCAGAAATGCCCGCCAGTTTTGATGAAGAAGCATTAAAAGCACAAACTGTGGCAGCGCGTACTTTTACAGTAAGTCGCATGATAAGCCCGAATCCGGAAGTACAGAAACTGCATAGTCTAGCACAGCTCAGTACCAGCCCGGCAACCTGTCAGGCATGGATTGATGAGGAAGAACAGAAAAAACGCTGGGGAAGCGAATATCGCAAATATCATCGTAAAATTGTGCAGGCGATAGCGGATACTGCTGGCGAAGTACTTCGATATGACGGCATTTTAATTGAGCCGGTATATCATGCCAGCTGTGGCGGGACTTCAACAGAGTCGGCGGAATATGTGTGGGGCAGTTTTCGACCATATTTGATTAGTGTTGTCTGTAAGCATGACAATGACCCGCACATTTGTACAAAAACCAGTATGACACTTACCGCTCTAGCCCAGAAGCTGCAGCTTCCGGATGTGATTCCAGCAATAGCAGCAGGTGATTATATACAGTTAATCAGCAGTACTGCATCTAATCGCGTACAGCAAATTAAAATTGGTGGCAGAACTTTTAGCGGGGCAGAACTGCGTAAGGCGTTAAATTTAAAGTCATCGTTAATCAGCTGGCAGATAGATGGTGAGAAAATCACATTTGTTACCAGTGGATATGGTCATGGTGTAGGTTTGTGTCAGTATGGCGCTGACCATTATGCAAGGCAGGGCGATGATTATCGTCAGATTTTAAATCGTTATTATCCAGGAGCACAGCTGTCACTGGAATAAAGTAAAAACAGCATAGGAATAAAAACCTTCTGATATCGGCAATACTACTGATGACAGGAGGTTTTATTATGAATCGTAAATATGATCTGAATTATCTGGAATGGCTACAAAAAAATTCACGTCTGTATATGATGGCCTTGACAGCACTAACTCTGTTTATTGTGATAAGCTGGTGTTTGTATTTCGAGCCGTGGCAGCCGAAAGAATCAGCAGCGTTCTGGCAAAGTGACAGCGATCAGACAGTGATGGAACATCAGATTGTGTCAGACGAAACAGCAGAAGAATCTAGATCTGAACAAACTGCCGCTTCAAATCTGAAATACACAACAGAGCCGTTGGTACAGAAAGGTAATACTCAATCTGAGCCGAAGTCGGTGGGTGAAGCTGCGCACACTGCACAATCCGGCAGCGAACAGCTGGAGGTCTCATCAAAAGAAAATGAAAAAGAAGTCACAGGAGATGAAACGAAAGACCTGCTTGCTATGCAGAATCAGCTTGACGGGTTTGCTGTTCCATGCAGTGGAACACTTTACTATGGATACGGTTTTGGTTATAATCCGTTTTATGATGATTACCGGTTTCAAGATCATCTGTGTTATTATGCCGATGGTGCTGAGGTGAAATCGGCAGCCAATGGTGTGATACAGCATGTGGATTTAGAATGTGACTGGCAGATTGTATTAAGCTGTGGGGATTATCAAATCTGCTATCAGGGTTTGCAGACCTGTAACCTGAGAGAAGGTGCAATAATTGAAGGTGGACAAACAATGGGGACAGCAGAGGAATATCTGAAAGTGAAGATGGTAAGACAGACAGGATAAGAAATATATCTAATATAAAAGGCGGCTCCCGCAATACGGGACCGCCTTTTTCGTGTTTCACGTGAAACTGTTTTGTGCTGTTGCTTTTTACAGACCTGCCTGTTCAATACCGCTGAATAAAAAGCCCATGTGATTTGTGGAGTTCAGCAGAACGACACGCCAGGTCCCTTCGTTGTATTCCAGTACATTAATGCAGGTGTTATCCTGTTTAATCTGCCAGAAGTGTTCCATACCTAAACCCAGGATATCGCAGATGATGGCTTTGTTTACAGCGTCATGTGCAGCTACCAGAATGGTTTTATCCGGATATTTTTCTACATATTCGTCAAAAGCTTCACGAGTACGTTTTCGAACATCCTCAAGGGATTCTCCGCCGTCCGGCATCTGTACCAGATGGGGTTCAGTATGCCACTGGTGATATTCTGTCGGGAACTGTGCCTCGATATCTTTTGCCAGAATGCCTTCCCAGCTGCCATGATTGATTTCTAATAAACGTTTATCCGGTTCAACCGGCAGGTTGTGCAGGTCAGCGCAGAATTTGCAGGTGTTAAAGGAACGCTGCAGCGGGCTTGCGATACATATATCAATTGGAATATCGCGCAGGCCTTCGGCTAACAGATGCCCTTGTTTCAAACCACGTTCGCTGAGTGGAGTGTCTTCCTGCCCCTGATAACGTCCTTCTACATTCCATGTGGTTTCGCCGTGACGAACTAAAATAATTCTTGTCATAATGAATTCCTCGCTTTTAGACTATGCTTCACAGTGAATCAGTTTTACATCCAGGATGCCTTCGATGCCGGATAACTGCAGCATAATATCGTTTGGAATGTCATCGCCAACTGCAATTGCCATGATGTTTGTGTTAGACTGGGTGATTTTCCCTACGTGCATACCGTTGATATTAATGCCTGCTTTCCCCAGAATAGTAGCCATCTGGCCAATCATGTTTGGCTGGTCGATATGTGGTGCCAGTAACAGATAACCTTCTGGAGAGAAGTCGATGCGATACTGGTCAATCTGTACGACTTTTGGTTCTTTGCCGTCAAACAGGGTGCCGGCAATTACGTGAGTTTCGCCTTTAGATGTAGTGATGGTTGCAGTGATTGCGGTGCTGTAGTAACCATCGGTAAATGCTTTGGTGTCTCTTACATCGATACCGCGTTTTTTCGCCAGACCTGGAGCGTTAATATAGTTTACGCTGTCCTGAAGAATTGGATTCAGCATGCCTTTTAAGAATGCGGTAGTCAGAGGCTGGGTTTCAGTGTCAGCCAGCTGACCGGAATATTCTACTTCTACAGATTTGATCGGGCCGTTTGCCAGATATACACCGATGGTGCCCAGGCGTTCTGCCAGACCATAATATGGCTGAATCAGCGCAGCAACGTCTTTTGGAATTGGCGCCATATTTACAGCGTTCATAACAGGGCGGCCTTCCAGTGCATCAATAACGCCGTATGCAACGTCTACGGCTACGCCTACCTGTGCTTCGATAGTGGAAGCGCCCAGATGAGCAGTCTGTACTACATTGAACATGCCCAGGAATGGGTTGTTGTCTTTGGTTAATGGTTCGTTTGGATATACGTCGATAGCAGCGCCTGCAATTTTACCGGATTTTAAGCCTTCTGCAACTGCTTCGATATCGAAACATTCACCGCGGGCACAGTTTACTAAACGCACACCGTCTTTCATTTTTGCAATGCTTTCTGCATTAATCATATCGCGTGTTTCTTTTGTTAATGGAGTATGGATGGTGATATAGTCAGAACGTTCCAGCAGGGTTTCAAAATCAACCTGTTCTACCCCCAGATTTTTTGCGTATGCTTCACTTACATAAGGGTCATAAGCCAGGACATTCATTTCCATAGCTGCCAGACGTTTTGCAACGCGGCCGCCTACGTGACCAATCCCGATGATACCCACGGTTTTGTACTGCAGCTGAATACCGGTGAAGCTTTTACGGTCCCATTTGCCTTCCTGGATGGAGTTGTGTGCCTGTGGGATAAAACGGGTCATGCCCAGCATCATGCCGATAGTGTGTTCCGCAGCTGCTACTGTGTTGGAGTCAGGAGCATTTACTACTACAATACCGCGGGCAGTAGCGGCAGGGATATCAATATTATCGACACCAACACCGGCACGGCCGATTACTTTCAGGTTAGTAGCTGCTTCGATAATATCACTTGTTACCTGAGTCTGACTTCTGGTTACCAGCCCGTCATATTCGCCGATAATTTTTTTCAGTTCTTCCGGCGGAAGATTGGTTTTCACATCTACATCATAGTGTTCACGCAGCAGGGCTACACCCTGTTCGTTTACGTCATCGCTTACTAAAATTCTCATGGTTATTACCTCCAGATATATTATTCATGTTCTTTTTGATACTGTTTCATA
>JAFOFM010000201.1 GCA_017387265.1 Peptococcaceae bacterium
ATGAGCTATTATTCCGGGGATATTATTCTCACCAATAAGGCCTGTCCGTATATTGATATATTCTGCGAGAAGTTTGGCTATGCCATGCGGGCGGATTTATTAGACTGGGTTGAGATGCGCTGCAAAAACGGGTGGACGCTCACTTTATGGGGCCTGGAGGAGGAGCTGAAAAATCTGATTAAACTTTCGGGCGGAGATGCGGTTCTGATGAAGAAAATTGCGGCGCAATCGGTAACGCGGTGCTGGAGGGCCTTCCACAAGCTGAATGTGAAGGCAAGGCCAAGCGGAGCAAAATTAAAAGCGTTAGAGGCGGAGGAACGCAGACTAAGGGATGGTCAGAAGAAATCAGCTCCTGCATCGAAGTTCAAGCCGGAGGGCAGGGATTTATCGTTTTTAGAGCGATAAAGAGCTTGTACGCGGCTGTAAACGGCAATAAAAAAGAGCCTCCGTCTGGAGGCTCCGGATAGCATTAGCCAATACCGCCGTTTAAGGCACCTAAAATCAGTACCAGGAAACAAACCGGTGTAAATACATATTTGCACAGCGGGAAGAACCAGCTGAACATTGGTTTTTCGCGGCCTTTGTTTACTTCGCGCTCTACAAATTCTTTTCCGCAGAACCAGAAGAACATGATAGCCGCAAGGCCTGCACCTAATGGGCAGATATAGATAGACAGCACATCCATCCAGCCGGATACGATGCCCTGAATGCAGATAGAAACCACAGCACCGAAAATACCTGTGATGAGGCAGGCATTTACACGGCTGAAGCCCAGTTTTTCCTGTAATGCTGCAATTGGTGTTTCATACAGGTTTAACAGCGAGGTCATGCCGGCAAATAATACCGCCACAAAGAAGATTACCGCAAACAGAGACCCGCCAGGCATGCTGTGGAACAGGTTTGGCAGGAAGATGAACATCAGGCCGGGGCCGCCCTGGTCTAACTGGGTGCCCGCGGTAGCCATAGCCGGAATAATAACTAAAGCTGCCAGGCATGCAGCCATGGTATCAAACAGCGCTACACGAGCGGCAGAAGCCGGAACGTTTTCTTTATCGCTCAGGTAGGAGCCGTAAATAATAGTGCCGTTGCCGGCAATGGATAACGAGAAGAACGCCTGCCCTAATGCAAACATCCAGGTGGCAGGGTCACGCAGAGCCACAGGGTCTACACGGAAAATATACTGGTAGCCTTCGCTTGCGCCCGGCAGGGTGAAAATATAAATGCCTAAGCCTACAAACAGCAGGAAGAACAGAGGCATCATAATTTTGTTGGCTTTTTCAATCCCTTTGCCGATGCCCAGCATCATAATAATGATGCAGATTGCCAGTGCCGCCAGCTGCCATGCATTGTTGCCGAATGCACTTGCCATGCTGCCAAATGCTGCTGCATAGCCGTCTACATCGCTGGAGGAAAGGGTGGCACCGGTAAATGTACCAACGGCATATTTTAAAATCCAGCCCATAACTACGGTATAACCGATTGCCATAGCCAGAGAGCCGATGGTAGGAATAAAGCCTAATACTTCGCCCAGTTTGCGCATACCTTTGCGTTCAGCAGCCGCACCAAATGCATTAATGGAACCGGAACGGGTAGCGCGGCCAAAGGCCATTTCCCCGATTACACCGGTGGATGCAATAAGTACCACGAAAATAAAGTAGGGAATCAGGAACGAACCGCCGCCGTAAAGCGATACGCGGGTCGGGAACATCCAGAGGTTGCCCATCCCTACAGCAGAACCGATACAGGCTAAAATAAAGCCCAGACGGGTTCCAAAAGAATCACGTTTTTGCATAATAATCTCCTTATGTTGTAAAAATCAATAACCTGGATATTATAGCATTTTCCAGAACGGCTTGTCCATATCTTTTGGAACCAATATCATTGGCAAGTATCGTTTCATAGGGTATAATAATACATACTGAATTTGTACAGAAAAGTAAAACGATAACGATAAAAATAGAGGAAAAACAGGAAGGGAGAGGTTCGGTCTGGAACGAATCGATAAAATTATTGCATCGCAGGGCAAATACTCCCGCAGCGATGTAAAAGGTTTAATTGCAAAGCGCCGTGTTATGGTGGATGGCGAAGTTATCAAATCATCCAGCGTGAAGGCTGACCCGTTAAAAAGCCGCATCACAGTAGATGGTGTGGACATTACCATAAAGAAAAACGTATATTTAATGCTGAACAAACCAAAAGGCTATGTATCCGCCACCGAGGATAAAGAGCACCAGACCGTATTAGAACTGGTACCTGAAGAATATCAGGGTAGAGGGATGTTTCCGGCAGGACGATTAGACCGCGATACCACCGGCTTAATGATTATTACCGATGATGGTGTGATGGCTCATAATATTCTTGCACCAAAAAAACACGTGCAGAAAATCTATCATGTGGAGCTGGATATTCCGGTTACACAGCAAATGGCCGATGGTTTTAAAGCCGGCGTGGAACTGAACGACGGGGTATGTAAAGAGGCAGGGCTTGAAATCACCGGTGAAAAAACGGCTACGGTCACATTAAAAGAAGGCCGCTATCATCAGATTAAGCGCATGTTCGGCTGTTACGGGGCAAAAGTAGCAGAACTGCATCGTCTGGCTATGGGTGATTTATATCTGCCTGATGATTTAGAGCCGGGCACCTGCCGTGAACTTACCGAAGAAGAATTAAAATTATTACAGCAGCAGCTTTAAAAAGTATTGCGGGCTGTCTTTGAAATGGAGCGATACCTGATGGAATTACAAGAAATCTACACTCATATTGATCATACCCAGTTAAAACAGACCGCAGACTGGGCATCCATTCAGAAATTATGCGATGAAGCCATCGAAGGAGGAGCGGCATCGGTCTGCATTCCTCCGTGCTATGTAAAACAGGCGGCCGATTATGTAGAGGGGCGTATGAAAATCTGCACCGTGATTGGCTTCCCGAACGGCTATCAGACAACTACCGTTAAACTGGTAGAAACCAAAGAAGCCTTAGCCGACGGGGCAGAAGAAATCGACATGGTAATCAACCTGTGCGATGTAAAAAACGGAAATTTCGCAAACGTGGCTCATGAAATCAAAGCCTTAAAACAGGCCTGCGGCAATCGTGTATTAAAAGTGATTGTGGAAACCTGCTTTTTAACCGAAGAGGAAAAAGTAACACTGTGTCACATCGTGACCGGGGCAGGGGCCGATTATATCAAAACCAGCACCGGGTTTGGTTCCGGCGGTGCCACCATTGAAGATGTGGAATTATTCCGCAGAGAATGCGGTGCTGAAGTCAAAATCAAAGCAGCAGGAGGCATCCGCAGCCGGGAAGATGCAGAAAAGATGATTGAGGCGGGGGCGGACAGATTAGGCAGCAGCGCATTATTGAAACGCTAGGCAAAATTCCGCATAACTGCGTTGTTTTTGATTTTTCACGCCTTGCGTACCTTGAGTACGCGTCGCGCAAAAAATCAAAAGCCGCCTTGTTCTGCGAAATTTTTCCGTCGCGTTTGGTATAGATATATGTGATAGGTATATTTTGTATTGATTTGCAGCAGGGAGGAGCATTATGAAAAAATACAGCATTCCAGTTTGTGTCGTAATTTTAATTATCTCCATGTGCTTTTGTGCGTTTTCGCAGACCCCGACCACATATCAGCCCATTCGTGAGGGTATCTGGCCGTATGAATTTACAGAGAGGGATAAATCCCTTTTGCGTGATTTTGGCTTAAATGTGGGCAGCAATGCCATGATGTACCAGTTTAACGCGCCGGAAGAGGCAATCGAACTGCTGGTGCGTGTATATCAGGTGGAAAATAACCGCTGGCAGCTGCGGGATAAATTCGGTATCTCTATCGGCGAA
>JAFOFM010000202.1 GCA_017387265.1 Peptococcaceae bacterium
CCTACCACCAGAAGGTTATCAACCTGTAATGGCACCAGACTGCGGAACGGAACCGCATAGCGGTCCGGACTGCCAATTACAGTTCCATATGTCTGACTCGCTGTTGGCTGCACATCTACCGGATATGCACCAATAGCAATTTTATCCCACTGATCACGGTTTTCCAGTACATCATCAATCGTCAGCTGATATTCCCCGATTATATGACGACTTTCTCGCACATACAGCTGCTCAGCTGTAGAAACCAGTTCAGCATGTTCAAAGCCTTTGAAGTTTTCACGAATATACGGAATCAGATACTCCATCTCTGCCTGCCCGCGGCTAATCCCTTCTGCTTTACTTTCCTCACTAAGAGGATTAACACCAAAAATAATCAGAGCATTGATTAATACATTTCCGTTATTCTGACGGGCAATATTAAATCCACGCAGGCGCATCATCTCATCCTGTGGCTCATAGGCATATCCTTCCTCGGTATATCCCCAGGCTGTTTTTTTCGTCGCACCCATATCCGCATTACCCTGTTTTAAAAACTCTGCCTTGAATCGCTGCCAGTTCAGATGTAATGATACTTTATTCCAGTCTACACCAGACAATTCAAATACCAGCGTAACACCCATCTGTCGATCTTTTTCACCAATATCTTCTCCTGCATAAGTATACGGTACCCCGGCCGCAGCTGCCACATCTGCATCCACAGTCGCATCAATAATACGGGACCCATAATACTCCTGCTTCTGACCATTTTCCAGCATAGTAACCCCAACAATATCAGCACCATCCATAATCGGCTGCACAAAATCATTTTCTGTACGCAAAGTCAAAAGCGGTTCTGCAGTTGAAGTTTCTAAAAAGAAATTACGTGCCTCGATAATATCAAACGCACTGCCGCCCACTGCATTATAAAACTCACTGAAAAAGCCTCTTGTTAAAAGAGTTCCGTCACGGCTCTCGCACATATCGATAAAATTTAATTCCCCGATCGTCATCAGGCCGCCTAACGCAGTATCCTCCCCCAGAAGAAGTGTTTTCATACCGTTCCGGGCAGCCGATACCGCCGCCGACACACCTTCTGGCTCTGTCCCTACGACAATAACATCATATGTGTCTTCTCTGTTATATACCTCATTGTTCCAGACGATTTCCTCTACCGCATCCACTGTATTGCCACACCCAATAATACCTGTCAGCATAAAACAGCAAAGCAGCACAGCCGCTATCCTTCTTTTCATGGAAAAGCCTCCCGTTCTTCCGTTTTATCACGATACTTCTATATTTTCTGTTTTTCACAAAGGAAATAATGATACAGTGCAAGTATACCGGAAAAGTGCTGAAAATACAAGTTTCTAGCGTTTTATATCTAATGTTTGATACCAATTCTTCACAGCATTTTCACAAAAACCTCACATTTGCTACTTGCATTTTCCATGTTGCAGGTATATCATATTCACTGTTAGCACTCTTTTGTGATGAGTGCTAACAGTGAATTCGTTTTAAAAATTTTCACATATATTTAACGATTGGAAAGGATTGATGAACAAATGACAAAAACAGAATTTAAAGCCGAATCCAAACGATTATTAGACCTGATGATTCACTCGATCTACACACACAAAGAAATCTTTCTGAGAGAGATTATCTCTAACGCCAGCGATGCCACCGACAAGCGCTACTACAATGCCATGCAGAGGGGCGAAACCGGTTTAAACCGCAATGAATTATCCATTGATGTAACTATCGACAAAGAAAACCGCACACTGACTGTAACTGACCATGGCTGCGGCATGACCGAAGAAGACCTGCATAACAATCTGGGAACCATCGCCAAAAGCGGTTCTCTGGATTTCAAACTGCATCAGGAAAAAAATGAAGACATTGATATTATCGGTCAGTTTGGGGTAGGGTTCTATTCAGCTTTCATGGTGAGCAAACAGGTAAAAGTTATTACTCGCAGTGAAAATGCAGAACAGGGATATATCTGGGAATCTGATGGAGCCGATGGCTACACCGTGACCCCTTGTGAAAAAGATACTATTGGTACCGAAATTATCATGACATTAAAAGACAATACGGCAGATGACAACTATGATGAATTTCTGGATACCTATCACATTCACAGCCTCATCAAAAAATACTCAGATTACATCCATTATCCAATTCATTTGCCAATGGAAAGCACCCGCATTCAAGAAAACAGCAATCCGGAAAATCCAGATTATGAAACCATTATGGAAATACAGCGCGTGAACAGCATGACCCCGTTGTGGAAAAAGATGCCGGCACAAATTACGGAAGACGAATACACACGCTTTTATCAGGAGAAATACCTGGACTTTGAAGATCCACTTCTGACTATTCACAGCAACACAGAAGGCTCTGCTACCTACACCGCTATGATGTTTGTACCACAAAGAGCTCCTTACGATTTCTACACGAAAGATTTTGAAAAAGGGCTGTCGCTGTATGCCAGTGGTGTTCTGATTATGGATAAATGTGCCGATCTGCTGCCGGATCATTTCGCCTTCGTACGAGGTCTGGTAGACTCTCAGGATTTATCACTGAACATCTCCCGTGAAATGCTGCAGCATGACCGTCAGCTGAAACTGATTTCCTCCAGTCTGGAAAAGAAAATTAAATCCGAGCTGCTGAAACTGTTGAAAAATGACCGTGAAAAATATGAAAAACTGTTTGAATCCTTTGGATTGCAGCTGAAAGCCGGCTGCCACAATGATTACGGCACACACAAAGAAATGCTGCAGGATTTACTGCTGTTCTACTCTTCTACCGAAAAGAAAATGGTAACTCTTGCAGAATATATGGATCGTATGAAAGAAGATCAGAAAGAAATCTACTATGCATGCGGCCGTACCGTTGAGCAGATTAATCTTCTGCCTCAAATGGAACTGTTCCAGGAAAAAGGCTATGAAGTTCTGTATCTGACTCATGAAATCGACGAGTTTGCAATTAAAGTAATGCGTGACTACAAAGAAAAACCATACAAATCTATCGCCGACGGCAGCATTGACTTAGAAAATGCCGAAGACAAAGAAGCAGCGGCCAAAAAAGCTGAAGAACACAAAGACCTGCTTGACTTCTGCGTGAACGCATTAAATGGCAGCGTAAAAGAAATTAAGCTCTCCACCCGTCTGAAATCCCATCCGGTATGTATTTCTGCCGATGGTCCGCTGTCTCTGGAAATGGAGCGGGTATTGCAGTCAATGCCAAACGGCCACACTATGCCAAAACTGGACCGAATTCTGGAAATCAATGCAAATCATCCAGTTTTCCAGACTTTGTGTGACCTCTATACTGCTGATACTGAAAAAGCCGCCGATTTAGCCAATGTCCTTTATAACCAGGCATTATTAATCGAGGGGCTGAACATCGAAGACCCGGTTGCATATGCCAATGCTGTATGCCGTCTAGTAACCAGATAAAACGGTTTCCATACACATTACCATAAAAGAGCGCAGATAAAAATATCTGCGCTCTTTCTCTATCTGTATTCTATATTACCAATATGTGTAGATAAAACTATAACAGCAAAAAAGTCTGCATCTCATCCAGATACAGACTTTTATAAAAACAAAGCTTATCAGTAATTGATGTTACTTCCCAGACGGCAGCACTAAACGATACAGGTTTTTCTCTAACTGAACACCATCACGAATCGGTTCCCCAGCCTCAATTGCATCCGCTACTGCATGACAGATAAAGTCGGCTGAAAGCTGAATGCTTTCCTGAAGCGTACGTCCCTGCAAAATCCCGCCAATTAATACAGATGCAAAAATATCGCCTGTTCCTGGATAACAGATAGGCAGTTCTTTGTACGCAATTTCCTGATACTGTGCCAGGTCTTTCTGATAGCAGCACACACAACGGCCGCCATCTTTTCGATGTACACCTGTCACCACAACTGTTCCTGGTCCTTTTGCTGCCATCTGCGGCAATATCTCTGCTAAATCCTCTGCATATAATTCTCTTTCCGCCGGCAAATCCAACAGCAGTTTCAGTTCTGTCATATTTGGGGTAATGATATCTGCATGAGTAATCAGCCGCCCCATTTCCTCTACCATCTGCTGATCCATCGTATCATACAAAGCTCCATCATCACCCAGTACCGGATCAATTACAACAAGAGCCTGGCCATCCGCATTAAAATCTGCCAGTATCTGCTCCATAATCACAATCTGCTGCACAGAACCTAAAAAACCACTATAAATACAATCAAAATCCAGCTGCAGCTCTTTCCAGTGCTGCAAATACGCCGGCATATTATCGGTCAAATCAACAAATGTATAGTTTTCAAAACCACTGGTCTGACTGGACAGAACAGCAGTCGGTACCGGACACACCTGCGCTCCCATTACTGAAAGCACCGGAGTCGCTGCCATAAGGGAGGAGCGACCCAGCCCGGACAGATCATGAACAGCCATCACTCGTTTAAATGTTCG
>JAFOFM010000203.1 GCA_017387265.1 Peptococcaceae bacterium
GCTTCCCAGATCTCGGATTGAACGAGTCAATTTTCTGGTATCAATTCCATAAATACCGGGAATCCCGTATTTTTTCATAACATCCGATAAAGAAGCAATGCTTCGGAAATTGGAAGGCTCGTCATTATATTCCCGCACAATCAGGCCGCCGATAGTTGGATAATATGTCTCATAATCCTCCTCTGCCATCCCGTAATTGCCGATTAGCGGATATGTCATTACCACAGCCTGATCGGTATACGACGGGTCCGACAGAATCTCCTGATATCCTGTCATAGAAGTATTAAATACAATCTCGCATACAGAGTCCCGTTCTGCACCGAATCCATAACCCAAATATTCACTTCCATCTTCCAGAATAATTTTTCTGTTGCACTGCATGTCCTGCCCCTCACTTTCTATCCTCTATTAATCAATTTCTGAAAGTTTCTGTTCAAATTTATTTTTTCCTGTCTCCACCGTAATTTCCGTCGGGTAGCAGCCATCAAAACATGCGCTGCAGATTCCCTGTCCATTGCTTAATTCCGGGAGCGCTTCCAGAGGAAAATAACCGAGACTGTCTGCCCCGATGATTTCTTTTATCTCCTCAATGCTGTGCGTATAGGCAATCAGATGTTCACTGGAATCGATATCCGTTCCGTAATAGCATGGATATAAAAACGGCGGAGCAGAAATCCGCATGTGAATTTCTTTTGCTCCAGCATCCCGCAGCAGTTTTACAATCCTTGCGCTTGTCGTGCCTCGCACAATGGAATCATCCACAAGCACCACGCGTTTCCCCTGAATTGTTTCAGAAACGGGCGCCAGCTTGATTTTTACTTTATCCATCCGGTTTTCCTGACCAGGTGCAATAAATGTCCGGCCAATGTACCGGTTTTTAATCAGTCCGATTCCATAGGGTATCCCCGACTGCCGGCTATACCCCAGCGCAGCATCCAGTCCCGAATCCGGAACTCCAATGACCACGTCGGCCTGTACCGGGAACTGCTTGGCCAGCACTTCGCCAGCACGCATACGAGCTCCATGTACAGAAACGCCGTCAAGTACAGAGTCCGTTCTAGCAAAATAAATATATTCAAATACACAGAATTTTTTCGGCATTCGTTTGCAATGTTCAATGCGGGATACAACACCGTTTTCCGTAAATACCAGAATTTCTCCGGGTTCAATGTCCCGTTCGAATACAGCACCGACAGCATGCAATGCACAGCTTTCCGAAGCCACAACCCAGGAGCCGTCCGGTGTACGGCCATAGCAAAGAGGCCGAAACCCCTGCGGGTCTCTTGCCGCAATCATCTTACGGCTGGACATCATGCAAATAGAATAGGCACCTTCCAGAAAATTCATTGCACGGCTGACCGCCTCCTCAATAGAGGAACTTGTCAGGCGCTCTCTGGTAATCAGATAGGCAATGGTTTCGGTATCACTGGTGGTATGAAATATCGAACCGGAAAGCTCCATGACATCCCGAAGCTTTTTCGCATTGCTCAGATTGCCGTTATGCGCCAGTGCCAGTCTGCCTTTCTGATGGTTCACCTCAATCGGCTGACAGTTGTTCCGGTTCGTTTCTCCAGTGGTTCCGTAACGCACATGTCCCACCGCCATGTTTCCTTCAGGGAAGTCGGCCAGTACCGGGCCATGAAACACATCACTGACTAGCCCCATGTCCTTATGAGAATAAAATACACCGTCATCATTTACTACGATTCCGCAGCTTTCCTGCCCTCGATGCTGAAGTGCATATAACCCATAATAAGCCAGCCCGGCCACATGCGTCCGACTGCTGGAAAACATACCGAACACACCACATTCTTCATGAATCCCCATCATTTTTCCTCCTCTGATTTCTGCAGAGCCGCATTGACAAATCCGCAAAACAGCGGATGAGGCCGATTCGGCCGACTTTTAAACTCCGGATGAAACTGTACACCCACATAGAAGATATATTCTGAAAGTTCCACAGCCTCTGCTAAAGTGCCATCCGGCGACACACCGCTTAACCGCATGCCATGCCGCACAAACGAATCCCTGTACTGATTGTTAAACTCATAACGATGCCGATGCCGTTCCTGAATTTCTGTACAGCCGTAGCACTTCTCCATTGTCGTGTGTTTTTCAATGACACACGGATAACTGCCCAGACGCAATGTTCCGCCTTTATCAATTTCACTGCTCTGCCCCGGCATAAAATCGATGACTTTATGAGAACTGTTTTCCGCAAATTCACCGGAATTCGCGTCGGTATACCCAAGCACATTTCGCGCAAATTCAATTACTGCAACCTGCATTCCCAGGCAGATTCCGAAATATGGAATACGGTGTTCCCGCGCATATTTCGCAGCTAGAATCATTCCTTCTATTCCGCGGCTTCCAAAACCGCCCGGTACAATCACACCATCCAGATATTTCAGCTGTTCCTCACAAGTGTTCTCCGTCAATTTCTCCGCATCAATCCATCGTAAATCAATTTCCGCTCCATATGCGTACCCGGCATGCCGAAGCGCTTCGGCCACTGACAGATAAGCATCATGCAGCTGCACGTATTTACCCACAAGTCCGATAACGGCTGTGCGATGAAGTGTTTTTATCTGTCTTACCATTCCTTCCCATTCGCTCAAATCCTGGACAGGAGCACAAATTCCAAGCTCCCTGCAGACAATTTCAGAAAATCTGGACTGTTCCAGCATTAGTGGAGCCTCGTACAGATTTGGAAGGGTTCGATTTTCAATTACACAATCCGGCTTCACATTGCAGAACATCGAAACCTTTTCAAAAATTCCTTTTTCTAACGGCTCATCGCAGCGCAGCACAATCATATCCGGGTGAATCCCCATGCCTTGCAGTTCCTTTACTGAATGCTGAGTCGGCTTCGACTTATGTTCTCCCGAACCTTTTAGATACGGTACCAGCGTTACATGAATAAAAAAACTGTTTTCGCGCCCCACTTCCAGCGATATCTGCCGCACTGCCTCTAAAAACGGCTGCGATTCCATATCGCCGATTGTTCCGCCAATTTCTGTGATTACAATGTCTGCTCCGGTCTTTCTTCCAAGCTGATATACAAATTCTTTTATTTCAGCGGTAATATGAGGAATTACCTGTACCGTGGAGCCCAGATATTCACCGCGACGTTCTTTGTTGAGTACATTCCAGTACACC
>JAFOFM010000204.1 GCA_017387265.1 Peptococcaceae bacterium
AGCAAAGAATTTAAAGACCGTAAAGTATATAACATCGAAAACTCTGTGCTGAAACGTTCTCATGCAGACCATGCCATGGAATTAAAACAGCCGGAACTGCAGCCTCAGAAAGAAGAAGCTGTGGCATCCAACGGTCAGAAAGAAATTCTGTTAGTGACTACCCGCACCTGTCCAAACTGTAAACTGGCTGCGAAAGTATTAGAAGATGCCGGCGTTCTATTTAAAACAGTCCTGGCAGAAGAAAACGCGGATTTAGTAAGAGAATACGTGATCATGCAGGCGCCAACCCTGTTAGTGAATGATGGCGAAACCGTGACAAAATACACCGCTATGCCGGAAATTCATCGGTTCCTTGCAGAACGCGCATAAAATCGGAGTAAAACCGAAAACAACCAAATGTTAAGATTTGTAAAAGGCTGCAAAAAGTAATTGCAGCCTTTTTTATTTTGCAGTATAATAGACAGGTTGACAGCATGCAAAAAGCTGCAGGACAGGGCTTTTATCTTAAAATTAACTCTGCCGGTTGTAACTTGATAGGCATGTGAGATAAAAAATATAAGAGGAGTGACGTTATGCGTTGGCCAAAAGTGATTACACTGGTTGCAACAATTTTAATTGTTGTGCTGGGCGCAGGGGTATTATTCCCGGTTTACGGCAATAATGCCGTATTAGGGCTTGACCTGCAGGGCGGCGTTATGGTGCGTTTAGAGGCACCGGAAGGCACCACCAGTGAAGAAATGGAAGCGGCAAAAACCGTAATTGAAAATCGTATTAATGCCCTTGGTGTGGCAGAACCGGAAGTTCGTTTAGAAGGCAATAACCGGATTCAGGTGGAACTTCCAGGTGTAGAAGATGCTGAGGAAGCAGTACGTGTTATCGGTACCACTGCAAAACTGCAGTTTGTGCGTTACGATAACAGCCAGGTGATTGTAGAAGGCAGTCAGCTGAAAAGTGCAAGCGCTTATGTAAATCAGGAAGCAAGAGACCCTGCAGAAATGTACGGGGTATCTCTGGAATTCAACAATGAAGGTACAAAAGCCTTTGCAGATGCAACCGCAGATTTAGTAAATACCTACGGGCTGGAAGATGCTACCCGCGAACACCGCATTGTAGCAATTATTCTGGATGATCAGATTATTTCCGCTCCATCTGTTAATGCATCTATTCCAAACGGGAAAGCGCAGATTTCCGGCAGCTTTGCAACCTATGACGAGGCACAGAGCTTAGCTATGATGCTGCAGGGCGGTGCGCTGCCGATCGATTTAACTATCGTAGAAAAACAGATGACAGGTCCGCAGTTAGGGGCTGACTCCATCGAAAAAAGTATTAAAGCAGCGATTATCGGGATTGTGATTTTAGCAGTCTTTATGATTGCCGTTTATCGCGTACCGGGCTTAATTGCCACCTTTGCTCTGCTGTTATATGCGCTGATTGTAATCGGTGTAAACGTAGCGATTAAAGCGACCATTACCCTGCCGGTTATTGCAGCGTTCCTGTTATCCATTGGTATGGCCGTGGATGCCAACGTTATTATTTTTGAACGTATCAAAGAAGAGCTGCATACCTGCAAAACTCTGCGTGTATCGGTGGAATCCGGCTTTAAAAAAGCATTTACCACTATTTTTGACTCCAACATTACCACTCTGCTGGCAGCGGTAATCTTAATTGCCTTCGGCAGCGGCGCGGTACGCGGCTTTGCAGTAACTTTAACAATCGGTATTCTGGCAAGTATGTTTACAGCGATTACCTTTACCCGTTTTATGCTGACTACCTTAGTATCCAGTAATCTGGTGCGTGATGCAAAATGGTACGGCCTGAAAAGAGGTGTCTGCGATGAAGATTAATGTAATTGGAAAACGTAAAATCTGGTATGCGGTTTCGGTAGTGATTCTGTTAGCCGGTATGGTATCCATGCTGGTGCAGGGGCTGAACCTGGGCATTGACTTTGTAGGCGGCAACAAAATTACCGTTCAGTTTGAACAGCAGGTAGACATTGCAGACCTGCGCACTGCACTGAATGAAAACGGTCTGGAAGGCAGCAAAATTCAGGAACTGGACAACGGTGCCTACATGCTGAAAACATCCGAAATGGACCAGGCAAAACAGGATAGCGTAATGGCGGATTTAAACAGCCGTTTTGGCGAACTGGAAATTGTAGAAAGCAATCTGGTAGGCCCGAGTGTAGGGGAGGAACTGAAGAAAAATGCAGTGATTGCCCTTGGCCTGGCTGTTATTCTGATGATTGCCTACATCAGCTATCGTTTTGAGCTGCACTTTGCCATTGCCGGTGTAATTGCACTGTTCCACGATATTTTTATCGTTGTGGCAATTTTCAGCATTCTGCAGCTGGAAGTAGACAGCACCTTTATTGCGGCGCTGTTAACCATCTTCGGTTATTCCATCAACGATAAAATCGTTGTATTTGACCGTATCCGCGAAAATATGGGCCGCGTGAAAAAAGATCAGCTCTCCGGCATTGTGGATTTAAGTATTGCGCAGAGCTTTACCCGTTCCATGAACACCTCTATCAGTACTCTGATTTTACTGTTAGCGATGCTGTTCTTTGGCGGTGAAACCACACGCATCTTTGTACTGGCAATGTCGTTAGGTGTTATTGTGGGCACATACTCTTCGCTGTGCATTGCCAGCCCGATCTGGTATGAAATCAAAATGCACATCAAAGGCAATCGTATTGAAACAAAATAAAATAAAACAAAATAGAAACCCGGTAAAACGGTTTTATCTGACAGACTCTGAATAGATTTCAGAGTCTGTTTTTATTTGTGCAATGCAGGTTACCGGATAAATTGCATAGAGATGGGGCGGATGCATCGAAGCAGAGATGCGAAAAATGCGTCTGTTGAGGCAATTTTTCAGAAAGAATATCAGAAAGAATAAAAAAATTAAAAAAATCGAAAAAAGTTTTGAAAATGTGTTGACAAAACACCCCTTCATGCATATAATAAATATTGTTGGTCGACGGGGTGTGGCTCAGTTTGGTAGAGTACGTGGTTTGGGACCATGGGGCCGGGGGTTCGAATCCCTCCACCCCGATCAACGAAAAGCCGTTCAATTTGAACGGCTTTTTTGTTTTTCACGGAATAATTCTCAATTATCCCAGTTATGGGATGAATTGTGTGATGAAATTGCTTTTAGGTTTCTTTCGTATGCGGAAAGGGGATTTCTATGGAACAGGAACGTTTGCAGAAATATCTGGCATCGGCAGGGGTAGCGAGCCGCAGAGCCAGTGAAACTTTAATTAAAGAGGGCCGGGTAAAGGTAAAC
>JAFOFM010000205.1 GCA_017387265.1 Peptococcaceae bacterium
ACAGATTACCAGTGCATCAACAAGATAACTCGCCCACCAGATATAATCATCTGCTCTTAAATGCACATACAAAAAATCTTTATACGCCATCCCCATCATAAAGCAAATAACCGGCCAGCATCGAGCCAACGAACGGCTTGACTCCGGCAGTTTCCATTTTAACAGAAAAGCAACGAAAAAACAGAACAGCATAATGAACAGGAACGACCAGTATCCATGTTCAACGATTAATAACGGCAGAACTGTAACCGTAAATCGAATTATTTCCATACAGACCATCAAAATCCCTATTGGAAACCAAATCATACATTCCGCAATAAAGTTAATAACGGGTTCATCCATTGGCACAAAAACACTGAAAACAACGTAAAAAAGAATTATATACAATACCAGCAGTAATGCCAGACTAATAATCACTTTTGCTACTGTATCTTTCATAACCATCCCTCCCGTTATCAGAATTAAACCTAAAATACTGTTTTCAGTTGTATTTTACTATAACATAATACCACATGCAAACCATATATTCCCACATAGTAAAACAGGAGTGATTTCCATAACGAAATCACTCCTGCCTGTATTAATTCTTAGGTATTGTTTTGCCGAAGTTACGGCATAATTCCTCGTTATTTTTACTGCGTTTCATTCCATCAAGCAATGTTTCGGTTGCTTCGGCAGTGTCCAGATTACTGAACGCCTTGCGCATCTGCCACACAGTCGTTAATTCTTTTTCGCTGAGCAGCAGATCTTCTTTACGGGTACCGGAACGTTTAATATCCAGTGCCGGGTAAATACGCCGTTCTGCCAGTTTACGGTCCAGAATCAGTTCCATATTGCCGGTGCCTTTGAATTCCTCAAAGATTACCTCATCCATACGGCTTCCTGTTTCCACCAGAGCAGTTGCCAGAATGGTCAGGCTGCCGCCTTCCTCCACATTACGTGCTGCACCAAAGAATCGCTTTGGTTTATGCAGCGCACTCGGATCCACACCGCCGGATAATAATCGGCCGCTTGGCGGCATAACCAGATTGTATGCTCGCGCTAATCGGGTAATACTGTCCAGCAGAATGATGACATCTTTTTTTGATTCCACCACACGTTTTGCCCGTTCCAGTGTCAGTTCTGCCACTTTTACATGGTTTTCAGGAGGCTCATCGAAAGTAGAGCTGATAACTTCTGCTTTTACAGAACGCTCAATATCGGTTACTTCTTCCGGGCGCTCGTCAATGAGCAGAATAATGATTTCCACTTCCGGGTTATTTCTTGCAATACTGTTGGCAACCTGTTTAATTAACTCGGTTTTCCCGGCTTTCGGCGGTGCCACGATAAGGCCGCGCTGTCCCTTACCCAGCGGTGCCACTAAATCTATCATGCGAACCGCGTGAGCATCTGCTGATGTTTCCAGCTTAAGCCGCTCTTTTGGATAAATCGGTGTCAGCCCGTCAAAATGTAATCGTTCCGGCGAAAGATTCGGGTCATCGCCATTTACTTTTTCTACGCGCAGCAGACCAAAATAACGCTCATTTTCTTTTGGTTTGCGGCTCCAGCCTTCAACACGGTCACCGCTTCGCAAATCAAATTTTCGGATCTGCGACTGAGACACATAAATATCATCGTAACTTGGTGTATAACCCAATGGACGTAAAAAACCAAATCCTTCTGGCAGAATATCCAGAACTCCGCTGGCCCAGAGCTGTCCTTCCCGTTCTTTCATGGTTGAACTTTTGGCAATCTCAAAAACCAGTTCCGCTTTGCGCAGTTTAGAGTAATACGGAATCTCCAGCTCTCTGGCAATACGATATAACTCCACCATTGTTTTATTGGCCAGTTCTTCTTGTTTATAAGACAAACAGATTCCACCTTTTCATTTAAAATCCCGTTGCACGAAACAGGCACAACGGGATTTTTATTTAATATATCTTATTTAATCTTTACGTAAGATGGTTTTTTGTCATAGTCATGGTATGCTTCAATGAAACGAACAGTACCGGTTACACCACGCATTACAACGGTGTGAGTAATTGCATGTTTATCGGTAAAACGTACGCCATTTAACATATCGCCTTTGGTTACGCCGGTAGCGATAAAGCATACATCATCGGTGCTCACCAGATCATCCAGGGTCAGCACTTTGTTTACATCTTCAATGCCCATGTCGTGTACACGTTTTACTTCTTCGTCGTTTTCCGGTACCAGACGACCCTGCATATCGCCGCCCATACATTTAATTGCTGCAGCTGCGATAACGCCTTCCGGTGCACCGCCTTTACCCATCATCATATCGATACCTTCAACACCAAAGCTGGTTGCGATAACAGGAGACACGTCACCGTCAGAAATAAATTTGCAGCTTGCACCCAGTTCACGGGCTGCTTTTACAATATGCTGATGACGTTCACGGTCTAACATAACGATAGTCAGTTCACTTGGATCTTTCCCCAGTGCTTTCGCAACGCTTTCCATGTTTTCTTTTGGAGATTTGTTGATATCGATTGCGCCTTTTGCTTTTGGACCAACTACGATTTTGTCCATATACATATCAGGAGCATGTAACAGACCGCCTTTTTTAGCGATTGCCATCACTGCAATTGCACCGTTCATATTTTTTGCAGTCAGGTTCGTGCCTTCCAGCGGGTCAACAGCGATATCTACTTCTACGCCGCCTCTGCCCACTTTTTCACCGATATACAGCATTGGCGCTTCGTCCATTTCGCCTTCCCCGATTACAACGGTACCATCGATTGCTACAGTATCAAACATTTTACGCATTGCTTCTACTGCTGCACCGTCAGCAGAATTTTTTTCGCCTTTCCCGATCCAGTGTGCGCAGTTAATCGCTGCTGCTTCGGTTACACGTGCAAATTCCAGCACTAAACTTCTATCCATAAGACTTGTTGCCATAATGACTGATTCCTCCAAGAATATAATTCAAGTATGATTATTTACGATTTGCCCAGTCCGCCTCAAATTTTGCAATACCCAGGTCGGTCTGCGGATGATTTAGCATCTGCTGCAGCACTTTAAACGGAATGGTAGCAATGTCCGCCCCGATTAACGCTGCCTCTGTCACCTGTCGCGGATTGCGGATACTGGCCACAATAATTTCAGTATTGTAACCAAAATTACGGTAGATGGTTCTGATTTCCTCGATGAGCACCATACCGTCCTGACCAATATCATTTAACCGGCCCACAAACGGGCTTACATATGTCGCTCCGGCTCTTGCTGCCAGAATCGCCTGATTGGCAGAAAAACATAAGGTAGCATTAGTTTTGATACCTTCTTCCCGAAGCTGTTTTATAACACCTAGACTTTCGGCTGTAATCGGCAGCTTGATTACAATATTCTCATGCAGTTTCGCCAGTTCCCGGGCTTCTTGCAGCATCCCTGCCGCATCCGTGCTCAATACTTCCACACTAATCGGACCACCAACCAGATTGCAGAAATATGTTACCCGTTCCAGATAATCGCCGCCTTCTTTGGCAACCAGTGACGGATTTGTTGTAACACCGCTGATGACACCCATTTTTACTGCTTCTTCCACTTCCGCCTGATTGGCGGTATCCAGAAATAATTTCATGTTTGTCATGCCCCCTGTTTTAAACCGGCTTTTTTTATACTGTCTTAAAATATTTTACAGAGCTTTGCCTTCCGAACCCAGTACATTTTTAATTTTGTGTGCAACTACTGCTTTTACATTTGCACGGCCAACTTTCAGATATTCACGTGGGTCAAATGCTTCCGGTTTCGCAAATAAAGTTTCACGTACACCAGCTGTCATAGCCAGACGCAGGTCGGAGTCAATGTTGATTTTGCAAACAGCACTTTTTGCAGCCTGACGCAGCATATCTTCTGGAATACCAATTGCATCTGCCAGATTGCCGCCATTAGCCTGAATAGTTTTTACATATTCCTGAGATACGCTGGATGCACCGTGCAGAACGATTGGGAAGTTTGGCAGACGACGTTCGATTTCTTCCAGAATATCGAAACGCAGCATTGGTTTCTGACCTGGTTTAAATTTAAATGCACCATGGCTGGTACCGATTGCAATTGCCAGAGAGTCAACCCCTGTACGTGCTACGAATTCTTCTACCTGTTCCGGCTGGGTGTATTTTGCATCTTCTGCGCTAACGTTTACATCGTCTTCGATACCTGCCAGCTGACCCAGTTCCCCTTCTACCACTACACCGTGAGCATGTGCATATTCTACTACTTTTCTGGTTACAGCGATGTTGTCTTCAAAAGAATGATGAGAACCGTCAATCATAACGGAAGTAAAGCCGCCATCGATACATGCTTTACAGATTTCGAAATCGGCACCGTGGTCTAAGTGCAGTGCAATTGGAATATGGCTCTGTTCCAGCATAGCCGCTTCTACCAGTTTTACCAGGTAGTTGTGATTTGCATATTTTCTTGCACCTGCAGATACCTGCAGAATCAGTGGAGAATTCAGTTCCCCTGCTGCTTCTGTGATACCCTGAATCAGTTCCATATTATTTACGTTGAATGCGCCTACTGCATAACCGCCTTCGTAGGCTTTTTTAAACATTTCAGTTGTTGTTACTAATGCCATAATAAATTCCTCCTAAAAATTTTTTCACCTAACGATTATTATATCATATATTTTGCCGGTTGTCTTTTTCGCAATTGCTTTTTCCTGTAATTTTGATAGAATTATTTTAATAGCTATGACACTATTTTACCACACAGAACATGAATGGGGGTTTTTATATGAAAACATTAATCATCGGCGGGGTCGCCGGCGGGGCTTCCGTCGCTGCACGACTGCGTCGTCTGGACGAACAGGCTGAAATTATTATTCTGGAACGCGGCGAGTACATCTCTTTCGCCAACTGCGGCCTGCCTTACTATATCGGTGATGTTATCACCAAAAAAGAATATCTGGTATTACAGACTCCAAAAAGTTTTGATGCACGCTTCCGTGTAGAAGTACGGGTATTATCTGAAGCAGTTGCAATCAATCCTGAGAAAAAAACAGTAACCGTAAAAAATCTGCGCACCGGTGAAAGTTATGATGAAAGCTATGACAAACTGGTACTGTCACCTGGGGCAGAGCCAATTCGCCCATCTTACGTGCCTGCAGAAAGTGATCGTATTTTCAAACTGCGCAACATTCCGGATACTTACAAAATTAAAGATTACATTACTGCAAAAGAATGCAAATCTGCTATTGTTATCGGCGGTGGCTACATTGGTCTGGAAATGGTAGAAAACCTGCGTCGCACCGGTATGGATGTAACCCTGTTGCAGCGTTCGAATCAGGTATTACGTAATACACTGGATTACGATATGGCCTGTCTGATTCATAAAGAATTAAAAAAACAGGGGGTACAGGTTTATTTCAACCAGACTGTCACCTCGGTAGAACAGCAGGGCAGTACTATTTGTGTAAAAAATTCTGACGGTCAGACTTTCTGTGCAGATATGCTGATTCTTGCAATCGGTGTTACACCAGAAAGCGATCTGGCTCGTAATGCAGGGCTGGATGTGGCCGAAAACGGCTGTATTAAAGTCGATGAGCATCTGCGTACCAGCAATGAAGATATCTATGCTCTGGGCGATGCTATCGAAGTAACACACTTTGTAAGCGGCTTAAAGGCACATATTCCACTGGCCGGGCCTGCTAACCGTCAGGGACGCATTGTTGCCGACAATCTGGCTGGAATCGACAGCATTTACAAAGGCACACAGGGCACTGCTATTTTAAAATGCTTTGACATGACTGCTGCCGGTACCGGTTTAACGGAAGCAGCTGCAAAAGCGGCAGGTTTTGATTATGAAAAAGTATATGTCTTCCCTCCATCTCATGCAACCTACTATCCAAATGCCTGTGAAATCAGTATGAAAGTACTGTTCACAAAAGATACCGGCCGCATTTTAGGTGCTCAGCTTATCGGCAAAGACGGGGTAGACAAACGCTGCGATGTGCTGGCAACCGCGATGCGCGGCAATATGACTATGTTTGATTTAGTACATCTGGAGCTGAGCTATGCTCCGCCATTCTCTTCTGCAAAAGATCCTGTAAATATTGCAGGTCTGGCAGCAGAAAATATCCTGACAAACAAAGTGGATATTTTCCACTATCACGATATTGCATCTTTAAATCCTGAAGAAGTTACTCTGCTGGATGTTCGTACCGTAAAAGAGTACGGTAAAAGCCACATTCCGGATTTCATCAACATTCCGTTAGACAGTCTGCGTGATAATCTGGACAAGCTGGATAAATCCAAACCAGTGTATGTAACCTGTCTGGCAGGTCTGCGAAGCTACATTGCCTGCCGCATTCTCATGCAGAACGGATTTACCTGTAAAAGCCTCTGCGGCGGTTATGAAATCTACTGCAATGTAAACATTGTATAACAGCTGTTAAAAACGTATACCGACACAGATTACGTGCCGGTATACGTTTTATTTTAATTCCACTTTTAAATCTGCACGGCTTTCCAAGTGATTATACTGACTTAAATTATCCGCAGACGTCACAACGATTTCCCATATTCCGGCACGCGGCAGAATAGCCCCGACTGAACCGCTTGCAACAAATGGTTCACTATAGGATGCACCCAGATAGGATGTCTGATCCATCAGAACCCCATCCGGACTGTACAGGCTGGCATAACAGCGTCCCATAGCTACTGGATGTTCGAAAGAATTCTGCTGTATCTGCTGTTTTATCTGCAAAACAGCCGTGATTTCCGTACAGCCATACGGGACCTTTACATACCACGATTTGCTTTGCCCCTGCGGCACCGTTGCTTTCCAGCACAGATTGTCCTCTTTTGTATATATAATCTGTTCTTCCTTCAGGCCAGAACGTGACAGAATCTGTTTGCAGCTTTGCGGGAATACTCCCATGTGCAGTGTTCCGTAACCCTGTTCCGATGCTGCAAAGCCAGTATCTTTCGCCCAGATGCTTAGCAGATTTTTCTGCTGCTCAACTGAAAAAGAAAGTTTATTCTGATCTGCCGCCTCCTGTATATGGCAAAGCGCAGCCGTGACAATTGCAGCAGAAATACTAGTGCCGTAATCATACATATAATTTTCGCCATACCACCCCGGCACCGTAGCAATTATGCCAGATGGTGCTACAAGCAGCGGTCCTTCCGTTTTTCCTGGAATGCCTCTGCCACTGTAATCTGCTATAAATGCTTTATTCAGAAAAACTCCTCTGTCCAGCCTGTACTGTTCAGGATAGCTATAACTACCGACAGCCAAAACACTATCTGCTCTTGCCGGCCATGTAACTGTATTTTTACCAGGACCGTAATTTCCTGCAGCTGCTATTACCGGAATATCAGCTGCTTCTGCCTGCTGCAAGGATTCCTGAAGTTCTTTGCACATCAGATCATGATGCGGAATACTCAAACTTAAGTTAATACAGTCTACTTCATCCCCAATTGCCTGCCGAATTGCCTTAGCCAGATTTTGCTGCGATGCTTCTCCATCACGATTAAAAATTTTATAAATACAAAGCTGTGCCCGCGGTGCAAGCCCACGATAATCTGTTCCGCTTCCAGCCATTAGCCCTGCCAGAAAAGTTCCATGTCCAAGCGTATCCGCGGTAAACTGCAGATATCGTCCATCACTGCTGATAGAAGTTAAAGCCAGGTTCAGCTTTCCGCCATCAGCAGGCAGTGTTAAATGCTGCTGTTGTATCTCATACAGATATAACGGTGTATCATCAGTGAAATCGCAGTTTCGATTCGTGTCCAGATATACACAGTTATATCCGCTACTGTTTCTGGCTGTTACAAGAACTGCCATCTCTTCGTTTTTTCCTGTAAGAAATCTAGGCTGCACCGTATTTAAATCCAGAAATGCCAGCCGATATGTTTCAACATCATTGGGAATATTGCCAATCCGATAAACGCTTCCTCCAGCAGACAGCATATTCCGGTACCGTTCTGCAGCCTGCGTTTCCAGCCGTCCTTCTTCTGTATAATCACGATAAATAACGACCTTAGGCTGTTCGTTCTCTTCCGTCTGAAATACCACATGACCCAGATCAATTCCGC
>JAFOFM010000206.1 GCA_017387265.1 Peptococcaceae bacterium
AAATTACAGAAGAGGGGTTCTTACTGGATGAAAATTCTAGTCGTAAATGGTAGTCCTCATGCAAATGGCTGCACTTATACCGCACTGTGCGAAGTAGCAGCTGCATTAGAAGCAGAGGGCATGGAAACAGAAATGATTCAGGTTGGCACTAAACCGGTATCCGGCTGTTTAGGCTGCGGTGCCTGTATCAAAACAGGCAAATGTGTCATCGATGATGTGGTAAACGAATTTATCGAAAAAGCAAAAGAAGCTGATGGTTTTGTATTCGGTTCTCCTGTTCACTACGCAGGGGCTTCTGGTGCAATCACTTCTTTTATGGATCGCGCTTTCTATGGCAAAGCGGCTATCTATGCAGATAAACCGGCTGCTGCGATTGTGAGCTGCCGCAGAGGCGGTGCAACCGCTGCTTTTGAACAGCTGAACAAATACTTTACAATCAGCAATATGCCGATTGTAAGCTCCCAGTACTGGAATATGGTGCATGGCAATACACCGGAACAGGTTCGTCAGGACCTGGAGGGGCTGCAGACTATGCGCACACTGGGCAAAAATATGGCATGGCTGTTAAAATGTATTGAAGCTGGCAAAGCTGCCGGTATTGCCAAACCGGAACGTGAAGCAAAAGTGGCAACCAATTTCATTCGCTAAATACTATGTGCATCTGTGTAAAGCAGGTGCACATTTTTTATATCTGTGCTATGATTAGACAAACGATGAAACGGGGTGGCAGTATGGGGCTTTTTCGCAAAAAAGAAACACCGGAGCAGTTGCTGGAGCGTCTTCGGAAACGGGCTGCGGAATATGAGGCGGCCTATAATAATGCGCCGGACTGCCGGAATCTAAGGAATTACACCCACGCAAAAGTAGAACTGGAGCAGCTGGAAGAAGAACTAGGTCTGCGAAAACCGGAAAAACGGAAATAAGATGCAAATAACAGCAGAGGGCTCTCCGAATCGAGAGCCCTCTGTTTGTGTCTAGCAGAAATATTTTTTCTGACCGTAGTATTCTTTCAGGCTTTCCAGTGCTTCGCCAAAACGCTGGTAATGTACGACTTCGCGTTCACGCAGAAAACGCAGAGGGGCCAGCAGACTTTCGTCGCCGCAGGCTAAATCCATGAGATATTCGTAGGTCTGTTTGGCCTTCTGCTCGGCGGAGATGTTGGCGGTTAAATCGGTAATCGGGTCATTTAAACCATCCACATAGTCAGCCGTCCAGTTATAGCCGTTGGGATCGGTATAAAACAGGCCGTGATCGTGCAGCGAATAGTAGCCGTCTAAACCGGCATCTTTCAGGTCGCACATGGAGGCGTTCTGCATAATCTGCGATACCATCGTGCCGATAATTTCTAAATGTGCAATTTCTTCTGTGCCGATATCGGTCATGAGCGCTTTGGTCATACCGGTCGGCATCGTGAATCGCTGGTTTAAATACTGCAGGCAGGCGGTTAATTCTCCAGCAGGACCACCGTACTGGGTAATCAGGGTTTTGGCAAATTTCAGGTCTTTGCACTTTACATCAACGGGAAACTGCAATTTTTTTTCGTAAATCCACATTAAACAGCGCCTCCTCTTTCCCATGGCCATGGGTCATTAATCCAGCTCCACGGATAAGATGCCGGGCAGTGACCGAAATTGTTCAGCGGCCCATACAGCATCTCGAAGCTGGCTTTTGCTTCCCAGTACTGCTCGAACAGCTGGTTATAATCGCTGATTCCCTGCTGGCAGTCTGGATGGGTATCCAGGTACAGATTCAGGTCAACCAGTGAAAAACTGAGCTGCTGCAGTTCCAGTAAGGCAGCTTCCCGATTGCAGGCAGCCGGGCTGGTATTGTATTTTTTCATTGCGGACACTCCTTTTCATAACAGGATTAGACTGGTCAAAACAGAAATGTGGTCAGCGCTTTTTCTGCATGCCCAGCATAGCGGCCATATTCTGCATTGGCTGCATCACAGGCTGATTACAGCTGACCGGCGTATATGGCTGAACCAGCTCGCGGAATACGGTGCCTGCACACAGGGCATCTGCTGGCGGCAGCGGAGCGCTATAGGTTTGCCATGGAACCGAAATCATTCCCAGACGTTCTGTTTTCTGCATCATCATAGCAAAACCTCCTTTCTGTTAGTCTTTTATATCCTATGAGGCAGAAGCCGGGAAGGTGCCGCTGGATACAGAATAATTCTTCGGGTATACTTGTAAAAACGGACAGCCATGCATATAATAGTAGGTATTGTGCCGCAGAAGCGGCTGTACAGGGAATTTATTGCGATAGCATTATGTGATGGTTATAGTATGTTATCGTATATAGATGTATAGAAAGGACGGGATTGTGTTGCAGAAAATGGATACCCTTGCCCGGCTGGCATTGCTTCTGGCAACGATTATTTGGGGTAGTTCCTTTATTATTATGAAAGATGCGCTGGATAACATCGGCACATTCTTTCTGCTGGCAGTGCGTTTCACAGGCGCCTGCATATTGCTTGCTATTGTACTGTTCAGAAAACTTAGAAAAATCAATAAAGAGGTAATCATTGCCGGGTTCTGGATGGGCACTGCGCTGATTACTGCCTATATTCTACAGACTTTCGGGCTGGCGGAAACAACACCCGGGAAAAATGCCTTTTTAACAGCAGGCTACTGCATTCTGGTGCCGTTTCTGTTCTGGGCTGTGGCTGGTGCCAAACCGGACCGCTACAACATTATTGCGGCAATTATGTGTATTGTGGGGATTGGGCTTGTAGCGCTGGATGATAATCTGACTATGGGCAGAGGCGATGTTCTGACCTTGCTCTGCTGTGCTTTTTATGCACTGCATATTGTTATTTCTGCCCGGTATACCCAGGTGTATGATGTCATGCTCTTAACACTGCTGCAGTTCTTTTTTGCGGCCGTGTGGAGCTCTCTGTTATGTATTTTCTTTGAACCGGTGCCGCCGCTTAACGCGATTCCGCCGTATACCTGGTTCAGCCTTGCTTATTTGTGTGTATTTGCTACCGCTGGCGCATTAGGGCTGCAGACCTTTGGACTGAAATATACCTCGCCATCGGCAGGAGCTCTGATTTTAAGTCTGGAATCGGTATTTGGTGTTATTTTCTCGATTATGGTAGGTGCGGAGGCGGTAACGCTGCGTCTGCTTACCGGTTTTGTTGTGATTTTTGCAGCTATTGTAGTATCGGAAACAAAACTGGAGTTTCTGTTTAAGAAGAAACATCCTCCAAAGTACAAAGCACGCATGAATGATGATGTGTAAATGATATATAGATGCTGCGGAAATTATGCGCGAGCACAAAAATAAGCCGTTGCACAAGGAAAATTGTGCAACGGCTTATTGCTTTTTTATAGGGAAAAATATAACCTATAATCAGGATTTATCATTTATTTTGAATGGCTGTATAAGCTTCTTCATTCGGGTTTATTTCAGTTTTTCTTTAATAAACCGTGTGAATGTAGAGGCATAGTAGTCTGCCAGTGTGCTGCCGCTTTTTACATCGTAATACGGGATCGAGTTTCCCAATTCCTGTTCAAAGTTCAGAAATTCCTGGTCGATGTCCAGTCGTTCAATGCCGTTAAGCTTTTCTACCATGTTTTTCAGGCGATGTTCGAAGATTTCTAAATGGCCTTTCATAACGATTCTCCTTTCCGTTTGTTACGCTGTTATCTATTCTAGCGCAAACGGAAAAATAAATAAAGAGTTTTTGAAAAAATGGTTGTCTTTTGTATACAATCCGATATATAATTATAAGGTAAGATACAAGATACAACAGGCAGGATGCCGATTCGGGCAAATTCGTTTACACGGATTTATCCTGTTGTTTTCAGGACAGGAGAGAGTCATGGCACGAGTTAGAAAACAGCCGGGCACAAGAGAGGCTTTGCTGCAGTATGCACCTGTTGTTGTGCTGGAACCGCAGCTTTACAAAGGAAAATGGCAGGAGAATTTCGGCAACGAAAATCCGGTCCGCATAGAAGTTGGCATGGGGAAAGGGCGTTTCATCAGTACGATGGCGCGTCAGAATCCGGATGTAAACTTTATCGGGGTGGAAGTAATCGAGGAAGTTCTGCTGGATGCGGTAAAACGGATGAATCGCGCAGGCGGCATTCCGGAAAATCTGCGTCTGGTATGGATTAATGCTTCGCTGTTAGACGAGCTGTTTGCACCAGGCGAGATTGATCGGGTATATCTGAACTTCTCGGATCCGTGGCCAAAAACACGACATGCCAAACGGCGTTTAACCCACGCATCGTTCCTGGAACAGTATGCGGCTCTGTTAAAACCGGAAGGGCAGGTTCATTTCAAAACCGATAACCAGGGGCTGTTTGAATTTTCCCTGAACGAGTTCAGCGCATGTAACTGGAAATTACAGAACATTCAGCTGGACATGTACAAAAAACTGCCGGAAGGCAATGTGGCAACCGAGTATGAAACCAAGTTTCATGAAGCGGGTATGCCAATCTACCGCTTAGAGGCGGTAAAACCATTAGCCGATTAAATCGGAGCTGAATATCAGCTAAAGATTTTATATACTTTTTATATTTTTAAGGAGGCTTAGTCCAATGAGCAGTGCTTATATTGAACAGGTCATTGAAGACGTTAAAAAAAGAAATCCAGGTGAACCAGAATTCATCCAGACAGTAGAAGAAGTTCTGCGTTCTCTGGAACCAGCTATGGCGCAGCATCCAGAATACGAAGCTGCAAACATCCTGGGCCGTCTGGTAGAACCAGAAAGACAGATCATCTTCCGTGTAGCATGGGTTGACGATGCTGGTAAAGTACAGGTTAACCGTGGTTTCCGCGTACAGTTCAACAGTGCAATCGGGCCTTACAAAGGCGGTCTGCGCTTCCAGCCAAACGTATACAGCGGTATCATCAAATTCTTAGGCTTCGAACAGATCTTCAAAAACTCCCTGACCGCTCTGCCAATCGGTGGTGGTAAAGGTGGTTCTGACTTCGACCCAACAGGTAAATCCGACGGCGAAGTTATGCGTTTCTGCCAGGCTTTCATGACCGAACTGTATCGTCACATCGGTCCAGACGTTGACGTTCCAGCTGGTGACATGGGCGTTGGCGCTAGAGAAATCGGTTACATGTACGGTCAGTACAAACGTATCCGTGGTGCATTCGAAAACGGCGTATTAACAGGTAAAGACCTGAGCTACGGTGGTTCCCTGATTCGTCCAGAAGCTACTGGTTTCGGTGCAGCTTACTTTGCACAGCACATGCTGAACCACGAAGGTACTTCCTTCGAAGGTAAAAAAGTTTGCGTAACAGGTTTCGGTAACGTTGCTTGGGGCGTAGCTACAAAAGTAACTGAAATGGGCGGTACTGTAGTAACTGTTTCCGGTCCAGACGGTTATGTATACGATCCAGAAGGCGTTAAAGGCGAAAAAATCGACTACTTACTGGAAATGCGTGCTTCCGGTCAGAACAAAGTATCCGTATACGCTGACAAATATCCATCCGCTACTTTCTACCCAGGTGAAAAACCATGGGGTAAAGTTCCAGATGTAGACGTGTACATGCCATGCGCTACTCAGAACGAAATCAAAATCGAAGACGCTGAAGCAATCGTTAAACAGGGCGTTAAATATGTTGTTGAAGTATCCAACATGCCTTGCACCAACGATGCAATCGCTTACCTGCAGAAAAACGGCGTAGTAATGGCTCCATCTAAAGCTGTTAACGCTGGTGGTGTAGCAGTTTCCGCACTGGAAATGAGCCAGAACTCCCAGAGACTGTCCTGGACTGCTGAAGAAGTAGATAAGAGATTATTCGATATCATGAAAGATATCCACGACAACGCAGCTTCCGCTGCTGAAGAATTCGGTTTAGGTTACAACCTGATGAGCGGTGCTAACCTGGCTGGCTTCCGTAAAGTTGCTCG
Source organism: Peptococcaceae bacterium (assembly GCA_017387265.1). Taxonomy (GTDB): domain Bacteria; phylum Bacillota; class Peptococcia; order Peptococcales; family Peptococcaceae; genus UBA7185. The sequence goes on from JAFOFM010000206.1 coordinate 5,879, forward strand.
TGCTATGTACCAGCAGGGTGTATTCTAATCGATACTTGACACAGTCAATTCGATTAGCATCTTAACACGATGTTTCAAAGAGGATTCCTTTATAGGAGTCCTCTTTTTTGTTTTTCAAACCATTTACATACTGTGACACAGGTGGTGCATGTGGTGCGTTTTTCTAATCTAGCTGCTTTCATTCTTTATTTCTAAAAAGTTTTTGCAAAACACACCACTTATACCACTTTTGCCTCCCAGTCCTATTCGTTAAGCGAAAAACAC